>DASSIZ010000078.1 GCA_035691485.1 Terriglobales bacterium | reverse complement strand
CCGCGCGTCGGACCGAGCTGTTTGGGCTCGACCAGTTGCGCAATGCCTTCATTCAGCCACTGCGGGCAGCGTCGGCGCGAAACCTGATTGATGAAGGAGTGCGCCAGCTCGTGCTTCAGCACGCGCGACAGCTCGGGCGTCACCCCCGTCAGCCCCTGGATGGGAATGCGCAGCTTGCCGTCGTTCAGCGCTCCGATCCAAGATGGCGCTTCGGTTACGTCAAAGAACGCCTGGTTGGTGTAGAGCGAGACCGAAATGTTCTGGCGCGGCGAGATACCGAGATCGCGCACCAGGTCGGAATAACTGGTCTCCAGCGAGGCCTGCACCTGCTGGCGAAGCCCCGAGGACGTGGTCGCGCCTTCGTAATGAATGCTGAAGTGGCCGGTATCGGTCTGGGTGAACTCGGCTTCCGCCGCCAGTTCACGCTGGGCGCGGTCAAGATAACTGCGGACATTTTCGTCGGGGCGCAAGGCGAGGGAGCGCTTCCAGGCCAGCACTGCCTGCGGCAGGCGATCGGCGCTGTAGTCGGCGAACCCGAGGATCGTCCAGGCGTCAGCGGAATTGGGAGCGGCGCGCGTTGCCCGATCGGCGATGGAGATGGCGTCAACCGCGCGCCCGAGCTGAATGAGCACCGCAGCATAGCTGGTCAGGATGGTTTCATTCTGTGGAGCGTAGGTGAGCGCGCGATCCAGGTAGTAGCGGGCGCGCTCGCGGTCCCCGCGCTCGTACTCGTGACGTCCCGCGATAAAAAAACCGGCGGCCGCCTGCTGCGCGTCGGCCGCGCGCTCGAGAGCGGCCAGCGCCTCCGAATCTACGCGGCCGTCCTTGATGATCTTCAGCGCGACTGCATCGCTGCCGGCCATGCTGGCAGCAACGTTGGGAACGTCGGCGGGCGCTGGGACGGGCCGCGATGGGGAGCGCGGAGGAGGGGCGCCGCCCGCCTCGATGTGGTCGACGATGCTCTTGGGAATGGCGTAGGCATCCTCGCCGACCTCATAATAGATACGAGGTCCGTTTTCTGAGACCTTGTCGGCCAAAATGGTGCGGCCGTTTTTCAGGTAAATGGTGTCCGCTGTCGCGAAGGCCGAACACGCGATCATGGCGCAGATCCAGGGAACTCGCACGTTGGCGAATTTTAGCATTGCTCCTTTCCGCGGCACGTGGCCGGTAACCACGACGGTGCTGGGACTTTTGTGCCTGCTGTCGTGCGTCGCCTGGGCGCAGACTGGCGCGAACGCTCCCCAGCCGGCAACACCGGCTCCCCCGGCTCCTACAACCTCCAAGGAATCCGCGCCAGGGCCGGGCCCAGCGGGTGCGCTCTACCGCCGGCTGCGCGAAGTGGGATTGGATCCGGCCGCGGTGTACAACGTGCGCGGGGCCGCCATCCAGCGGGAAGACCTGCACCTGACCCTCGAGGACGGCACCATCGCCTTCGTGCGCGCCGTGGACGGCCGGGTTACCGGCGCGTTTTTTGAAGGAGAGGGCGAGGTGCTGCTTTTTCCGCCTGACCAGGCCGAGCGCGGGTCGCTGGCATTGTTCACCGGCGCGGCGGTGCTGGAGGAGAAGTTCAACAGCGCCTACTTTCGCTTCAACGACCAAACTGCCGAAGAACTTAAGCCTTACCTGCGCGCGGAGGAAGATCCGCAACCGTTCATCGACAAGTATGACAAGGTCGCGCGCTCCCTTGCCGAAGCCGATGCGCTTCGCCTGATGGCCACCTATTTGAACCAGGGCGCGCCAGCCTCCGATCGCCTGTTTCGTGCCCGACTCAACGGCATCAATCTCGGCATTTTCGACGTTTACTTTGACACCCTGGTATCCGAACAGATCGTGGTGCTGAAGTTGAGTTATGTCGACGGCATTGGCTACTACGACGTGCTGTGCTCATTTCCAGCGAGGTCGGCCAGGAGTGCCTCTGGCGAAGAAAACCGCAGCAGGGCAACGTTGCGCATCGCGAAGTACACAGTCAAGGCCAAGGTCGAGCCGCCGCACGCCGTATCGGCGGATGCATCGCTCGATGTGGAAGTCCGGGAAGCCGGACAGCGGGTCGAATTTTTTGAACTTTCGCGCTACCTCAAGGTTACCTCGGTCGAGGCGGACGGCAAAGCGGTAGAGTTCCTCCAGAACGAAGCGATCGAGGGCAGCGCGCTGGCTCGCCGCGGCAACGACGTGGTCGCGGTGGTCTTCCCGGAACCGTTGCGACCAGGCCGCAGGCTGAAGCTGAAGTTCTCGTATGCAGGAAACGTGATGTCCGACGCGGGCGGCGGACTGGTGTACGTCGGCGCGCGCGGCGTCTGGTATCCCAATCGCGGCTTGGTGATGGCCGATTACGACCTGGAGTTCCGCTATCCTGAAGAATGGACGCTGGTAGCGACCGGCAAGCGCCTGTCGCAGCAGCGCGTCGGTAGCGAACAGGTCGCGCACTATGTCTCCGAACGCCCGATGCCGGTGGCCGGATTCAACCTCGGACGATACTCGATGGCGAGCGCCAGGACAGAGGATCAGGTCCTGGTGGAAGCCTTTGCTGCGTCCGGTATGGAGCGTGCTTTTCCTTTGCCGCAGCAAGCGGTGGTGGTTCCGGAGCCGCTGCCAAACCGTCCGGGGACCACGCCGCCGGTTGTGCTCACACCGCGGGCCGCTCCCGAGCCGGCCAGTAATGCAGCGGTGGTGGCGCAACGGTCGGCGCACGAGATGGACTACTACGCGCGCAATTTCGGACCGTCTCCCTACAGTTCGCTCATCCTTTCGCAGATGCCAGGCCCCAACAGCCAAAGTTGGCCGGGGCTGGTTTTTCTCTCCAGCTACGCGTTTTTGTCGCCGGAGGAGCTGGCGCTGACGCGCCTAAAAGCGTCCGGCATGCTGATGTTCGGCGGCTTCATGCAAGCGCACGAGACCGCGCATCAGTGGTGGGGCGACCTGGTCGGCTGGAAGAGCTACCGCGACCAGTGGCTGGTCGAGGCGCTCGCAAGCTACTCCGCGATCCTCCAGCTGGAAAAAGAACGTCCCGATTATTGCAAGCAGGTACTGCGCCAGAATCGCGCCGATTTGCTGGCAAAGAACGCTGAAGGTGAGGAGTTCGCGGAAGCCGGGCCGGTGACGCTCGGCTTGCGACTCTCGTCGTCGCATTTTCCCAACGGCTTCGACGTGGTCAGCTACGGCCGCGGCGTATGGCTCATGCACATGTTGCGCACCATGATGAGAGACGGCGCCAAGGACAACGATGAGCCTTTCCTGCGCGGGCTGAAAAAGCTGCGCGAACGTTTCCAGGAAAAAGAGATGTCCACCGGCGATTTCCTGCGTGTCATGGAAGAAGAAATGCCCGACTCGCTGCGCTACGAGGGAGCGCAGTCGCTCGATTGGTTTCTTACGAGCTGGATTAACGGCACCGTGATTCCGCGGCTGGAATTATCGGATGTCAGGACCATCCGCCGCGGCGCCGGCGCCCTGGTCACGGGAAAAATACTGCAGAAGGAAGCGCCCGACGAGCTTGTGACCTCGGTGCCGGTGTACGGCAACGTCTCCGGACGCCAGGTGCTGCTGGGGCGGGTCTTCGCCGATGGCCACGAGACACGCTTCCGGCTGCCAGCGCCCGCCGGAACCAGGAACGTGGTGCTGGATCCGTACGACACCGTGCTGAAGAGATAAGGACCGGAAAATCGCCATCGTGGGATTTCAATGCGCGGGCTGTGGCCAATGGAACGAGACCTCGGTCGACGTATCCATGGGCCGGCGCCAGCAGTACGTGGAGGATTGCCAGGTGTGCTGCAAGCCCAACGTGTTGCGCGTGGAATATGACGGCGAGGAATGGAGAATCGAGGCGGAACTGGAATGACGAATCGAGCCGAACACATTGGCATTGTTGCCTGCAGCGCCGAGGGAGCGGCTCTTTGCTATCGCACCCTTTGTGCCGAAGCCGAGCAGGTAATGGGACGGCATGACCACCCTGAGATCTCCATGCACACGCACTCCCTCGCCGAGTACATGCGTTGTGTTGAGGCTGACAACTGGCCCGGGGTGGCGGAACTGATGCTTTCCTCCGCCGCCAAGCTGGCGAAATGCGGCGCCGATTTCCTGATCTGTCCCGACAACACCATTCACCGCGTGATGCCGCTGGTGCGGCCGCGCTCGCCGCTACCCTGGATCCACATTGCCGGGGCGGTCGGCGACGAAGCGGTGGCGCGCGGCTTCCGGCAACTGGGCATCACCGGAACCAGGTACCTGGTGGAAAGCAGCGTCTATCCCGAGGAACTGGAGAAGCGCGGCCTCGGCTGGCTGCGGCCGCAGGAGACGGAGCGCGAACGGATCAACACCATCATCTTTGACGAACTGGTGCGCGGCCAATTCACCGCCGAGGCGCTCAAGGATCTGCAGGAGGTCATCGAAAACCTGAAGCGGCGCGGCTGCGACGCGGTGGTGCTCGGCTGCACCGAAATACCGCTGCTGATAAACGATGCCAATTCGCCGCTGCCTTCGCTGGATTCCACGCGCCTGCTGGCGCGCGCTGCCCTCCGCCGTGCCACGCAAGAGAAAGTGGCTAGAACGAGCTTGGCCGATGCTTAGTCCGCCAGCAGCAGGTCAGTCCAGCTCCAGCGAAGTTGAGAAGGAAACTTGACTGGACACTGACGACGTAGTCGTAACACATCCCGACGAGCTGCTGTCACTGTTTCCTCCACAGCCGCTGTGCCAGTGCCCACGCTGCGGCCGGTAGCAGGAGCACGGCGCCGGTGCAGGCGGCAAGAAAGCGTACGTTCACCGCGGCGTCAATCGCCGTGGAAGCGCTCCAGGCGGTGATGGAAATGACCGCCATACAAAGCCCGAGATCGGCCGAGAACACGCGCCCGCGATACTGATCGTCAGTGTGGAGCTGCAGCAGGGTGGTCGAAAATGTCCAGATGATCGAACCGCCGAAGTGGGCGATGATCACCGATAGGAGCGCGAACCGAATCGTCGGTGCGACAGCAATCGATCCCACGCCGCAGGCAGCCGCCAGGAAACCGAACAAAATTCCGCTCCGCAACCGTTGGTCGTGCTGCCCGGCCCAGTTGGCGCCGAGCAGCGGTCCGAGCAATGCTCCGATCCCGCGGGCCCCGATCAGCAGGCTCATGCCGAGCACGGCGCCTCGTTGTCCGGCGGTGTTGCGCAGGTGCACGGCGAAGTCACGCTGCCCAAGGATGGTGTAGATGACCCAGGTGGCGCCGATCATCAGTCCCAGCCCGCCTTTCACCAACACCGTGGCCAGCAGCCGCGGCCGGTCCTGCAGGTAACGCAATCCTTCGAGCATGGGTGAGAAGTTTACGATCTCACGCGCCCGCAAAGGCGGGAGACCGGCAACGTGCGGCTCGTCAAATTTCATGCTTCCGATCAGCAGCGCAGAGCCGACAAATGTCAGCGCATTGAGAATGAATACCGCATCACGGCCGAGAAACACCGCGACAATGCCGCCCAGCGATGCGCCAATCGCCAGGTTGAAGGACCAGGTAATCGACGACAGCGTGTTGGCGACCACCACTTCGCCGCGGCCGACCAGGTTGGGGATCACGGAATTACGCGCCGGTTCGAAGAGGGCCGCGAAAATCGTCTCCAACACCAGCAGCGGATAAACCAGCCACACGGTGGAGCGCGAGCGTACCAGCAACATCGAAAGCACGATGACGGCGCGCACGATGTCGGCGGTGATCATTACGCGCTTGCGGCGGGTACGGTCGTTCACCACCCCAGCGCAGGGGCCGACCAGCGCTTGTGGCAACACTTGCAGCGCCAGCGCCAGTCCCACCGACTGCGCGCGCCCGGTGAATTGCAGAAGCAGTGTGTACAGCGTGACGGTGTAGAACCAGTCACCCAGCTCGCTGACAATCTGCGCCATCCACAGCCGGCGGAAGTTGCGATTGCCACGCAGCAGGCGCCCGTACGCGCGCGGAGAGACGCGCTCGGGCGCGGCAGCGCTGAATTCCAGGGCGGTCTCTCGGTCGCTGGACAAGGTGGAGAATAAGAAGACGGCAAACAGCGGTAGCTGCAGGCTCAGACTAAACGATAAATCGCGCTAGCGGCGTCCTTGGGTCCGGCTGGGCGCACGGCAACTCGCTTCAATTTCTCTGACCCGACTTCTCCGGTTCGGCGCGGGCCGGCTTTCCCGTAACCTTGGCGGCGTTGACCTGCTCCGACTGGCCGCGCGCGATGCTCAAGGTTTTCCACTCGGCGCCGCGAATGTGCTTCGCCAGGAAAACAATCTGTCCCACGTGGTAGGCATAATGCGCCACCGCCCGATGCAGCGCCTGCAATGCGGTGAGCGGCTCCCCGCGAATGGTCACCGTTCGTTCCAGATCTTCCGGCTTGAGCGAGGCGATGGTGTCGAATGCGATCTTCCAGCTTCTTTCCCACATCTCCATCAGATCGGCGCGCGTGGCGCCGCTCGACATTTCAAATTCCTGGTCGCGATGCCGGTCGGGCTTCTCACCATCGGTGGTCAGGAAGTCGCTGAGCCGCGAGCGCATGTTCCCGGCAATGTGCTTGACGATCACGGCGACGCTGTTGGATTCCGGATCGGGCTGGTAGAACAATTCCTGGTCGCGAAGCTGCGCGATTGCGCCCTCCGCGAGTCGCTTGTGCCCGCGCAGCGAACGTCGGGCTTCATCGAGGTAGGCGGCAGCAATGGACATTCCGTTATTGTAGTCGGCGCGCCGTTGAGCTATCAGGAGGAATAGCGGCGCGGGTTCGATTTCCCGCCGGCAACGAGAAGGGGCTTCCGATGGCGGAAGCCCATTGCTGTTATTTAGGAGCCCTGTGAAACGCGAGTGTCTCGCGTTAGTGCTTTTTCGCTTTCTTAGCTGCCTTTTTCTTCTTCATCGGCATGTTGCGGTTCCTCCTATTGGAACGTTTTCTCCCTTTGTTGCAGAGCCCGGAGACCCTTCAGCCACGTCATGCATGGTGTGGCTGGTAACTCTGTTTTCAGATATTGCGGTCAGTAGCCATCCAAGTCAATGGAAATAGTGGTCATCGGCGGGTTTGCAATCTTGGCACGCGGCACGGGTGGCAAGTCCGGAGCGACGGATCGTCGCTCAAGACTCGCCACAACTCGCAACGTTCAGTGTTGTCCGTTCAGTTCCGCGCCGAAGTCACAAGTCTGGTTTGTCGGCTGCGCCGGCAGTGAGGGCGGGGTTTGCCACGCCGGATTCGTAAAGTCAAAGAACTCCACCATGTCGTCGGCCCAGGCGTCGCGCGCGGTGAGCGGCGACAAGCCGAAGCGTGTCTCGATCAGCTTCAGAATGGACGTCGTGTCCCGTACCGTGTGCGACACGAAATGCGCCTTCACCCATGGCGAGATCACGATCAGCGGAATCCGGAACCCGGTATGTGCGAAGTCCCCCGGCAAGCATTGCGCGTCGAACCCGGGCGTGCAGATGGGAGCGATGTTGTCGGGCGCGGGCGCGCTCTGAATGGGCACGTGATCGAACAACCCGCCGTACTCGTCGTAAGTGTGGATGAACACCGAGGACTTCCACGCCGCGCTGTTCAGCAACGCATTGATGACTTGGGCTGCCTTCGCCGCGCCTGCCTGAGTGTTGTTGTCGGGGTGCTCGTCGAGGCCGGTGCTCGATGGGCGCTCGATGAAGACCACCGCCGGCAGCTTATCGTCGGCGGCGGGATCAGCCAGCGTGCTGAACCAGTCGCTGATGTTAAACACGTGACCGCGGATCGCCGGATCCTGCCAGTCGGCGAACTGTGCCAGGAAAATGCTGTTGTCCAGGTAGTAGTAACGCCAGTTCACGCCAGCGTCGGTGAGGGCGCGGAAAATCGTCTTCTGCTGGAAACCGCCGGAGGGCGGCGTGTCCGGATAGATGTGCCCGAACGATGTTCCCGTGAACAGGTACATGCGATTGGGAATGGTCCCGGCCATGGTCGACTCGAAGAAGCGGTCGCTGGTGGCGAACTGAGCCGCCAGTTCGTAGTAGTACGGCAGGTCGTCCTGGTTGTAGTAGCCCATGGCGCGGTGGTAGTCGGGGTCAATGGACGACGGAAGCTCGGTGACATTGACGAAACGATCCATCTTCCCGTTGTCCCAGTCGTCCCAGCTCGGGTTCCACGATGGGCTGGTGTTTTCGACGCACGTGGTCTGGTAGTGGTAGGGGTGAACCGCGACTCCATTACGGTCTATCTGAACTGCATTGGAGGGCATGCCGTCGACGTCATTGGCCAAGCCCTTGCTCGCCTTGTACGGTCCGAGGAATCCGAAGTAGTTGTCGAACGACCGGTTCTCCTGCACGAAGAAAATGATGTGCTTGATGGAGGACTGCAGCGAGCCACCCGGCACCAGGGTCACGGTTGCGGTCGCTGTTTTGGTGTTGCCGCCGGCGTCGTGCGCGGTCGCGGTGTAAGTGGTGGTTTGTGTCGGCTTGACAGTGAGCGAGCCGTTCAAGTTGACGGGGCCCACTCCCGGCTGAATGTCCACCGACGTCGCCGCCTGCGACGTCCAAGTGAGGGTCGAACCCTGGCCGGCGGCGATGCTCTTTGGGTTTGCGCTCAGCGTTACGCCGAGTTGCTGCTGCACTGTGACCGTCGCGGTCGCATTGCTTGAGCCTCCTGGCCCGGTCGCGGTGATGGTGTAGGTAGTGGTGGCCCCCGGCGAGACATCCACCGTCCCGGACGGTGCGGCCACGCTGCCGACTCCGTTATCGATGGAAAGCTTGGTGGCGTTCTGGCTGCTCCAGGTCAAGGTCGATTTCTGCCCGGCAATGATGGACGTCGGGGAGGCCGACAGTGTGACGGTCGGAACCCCCTGTTGCACGGTCACAACGACGGTGGCGGTCGCGGTACCGCCCGGGCCGGTCGCGGTTGCGGTATAGGTGGTGGTTGCGGTCGGCACAACCGCGGCGCTGCCGCTGAGCGCGGTCTGCTGGCCGTCGTTCGCTGGAGGCGCGGGCGTTATCGTCACCGACGTGGCCGCCGTGCTTTGCCAGGCCAGCGTGCTGAACTGGCCCGCCGCGATCGTGGCCGGAGTCGCGGTGATGGTGATGGTGGGCATCACCGGAGCCGGTGTTACGATGACCGTCGCCGTCGCCGTGGCAGTATCACCGTGCGTGCCCATCGCGGTGATAGTGTAGGTTGTCGTCGTCGTGGGCGAGACCTTCAGGTTGCCCGCCAGGGGCATGTTGGCGCTTCCCCCCGGCGTCAGCGAAACCGCGCTTGCATTCGTCGTGCTCCAAGTAAGCGTGGTCGATTGGCCTACCGGAACCGATGCCGGCGAAGCCTGCAGTTGCACCGTGACGTTTGCCGTTCCTCCGCCCGGCGTAGCGCCGCCGGCGGTGGAGGTAGTGCCGCCGCAGGCGTTGAGCAGAATTAAGGTCAGGATTACGATTGAAACGAAGAGAAACCGCTGCGGAGCCCCAAGACCGGGTACCAAGATTACACCTCACCTAGCATCGTGCCTGCTGAATTTGAGGCCAAGCTGAACAGAGGAGTTGTCCTGGGGGCTGCATCGTGCTAGAAAACGCAGGCTGATACCCGGTGAGCCAGGGGCGAGCAACCCTATTACCACCAGCAATCACAAAAAGAGGGCAGATGGCGACAGCAAAATCAGCGGGCAAGAAGCGGGGCGAAGAGGTGCTCATCCCCGACAAACTCTACTTCCGTATTGGAGAGGTTTCGCGGCTTTGCCGCTTGCCGGCGTACGTGCTGCGGTTCTGGGAGACTGAATTCCCCCAGCTCAAGCCGATCAAGAGCAGTACCGGCCAGCGCATGTACCGGCAGCGTGACCTGGAAAATGTGCTGCGCATCAAAGCCCTGCTCTACGATCACGGTTTCACCATTGCCGGCGCCCGGCAGCAATTGCGGACGGAGGCCAAGGCAGTCAAGGGCCAGGTCGGGCTGCCATTTCCTCGGCGGGCCCCGACCGATGGATTGAGACGAGTGCGGCAGGGATTGCAGGAAATTTTGTCTATCCTTACCAAGAGCGCAAAACGGGCTCGGACGACCCACGCCTGATGAACGTGAAGCGAACCATCGGTCTCCTTTTTGTGGCGGCGCTAACCACCTCTGCGGCGGCGCAGCATGAGCACCATGCCATGCCCAGGGTTTCGCACGCCATGCTGTCCCTCAGTTCCGACACCGACAAGCGCGAGATCACGGCGAAGCTGGGGCCGTTGTATCTGCCCGCGCACACCGATCACACCGCCACCCATCAGCCTCTGCCCCAGTTCCTCACCATTCCGTTCGACGGATGGATTACCGCCTACCATCCTGCGCTGGTGGACGATGCCGGCAACAAACTTCCGGGACGCATGCTGCATCACGTTGCCTTCTGGAACACGCGCCGCTCCGATTTTCTTTGTCCCAACAAAGAGGAGCACATTTTCGGCGCCGGCGGCGAGATGAACGACTGGCCGGCGCTGCCCGGTTTTGGCTACCGCGTGCACAAAGGCGATCGCATCCGCGTGACCACCATGTTTCACAACCCTACGGGGCAGGATTATCCGAGCGCGTGGCTGGTGGTGCGCATGGAATATCAGCCAGAAACGGCGTCGCTGAAGAGCGTTTACCCGGCCTGGTTTGACGTCAAGCAGTGCGGCGACTCCAGCTTCCCGATCGTTAGCGGCGGCATGACCATGAACGCCGAAATTGCGGTGAATTTTTCCGGCCGGCTGCTTGGCGTCGGCGGCCATATGCATGACTACGGTGAGCAGCTTGTGCTCTCCGACGAAACCCAGAAGCAATCGATCGCGAAGTTGGATTCCACGCTCGACGGTGAAGGTCATATCCAGTCCATGCCGGTGGTGGTATTTTTGGACCGCGGCGGCTTTCCCCTGAAAAAAGGCGATGAGGTTGCGGTGCAGGCCAAGTATGGCAACCCGCGCCAGGCCAATGCCGAGGGCATGGCCATCGTGGTCGGCTACTTCCTCCCCGCCAACGACGCCGACATGCAATCCCTGGCGCGCAAGTAATCTTTCTTCCCTCTAGCCTCGCGCGCTGCTCAGAGGTAAGCTTCACGCCATGAAGCGCGCTCTCCTCGTCATCGGGCTTTTGCTCGGTCTGCTCGTCATCATTGCGGTCGCACTGCCGCTGTTTTTCGACGCGGATTCCTTCCGACCGCGCATCCAGACGGAACTCCATAGCGCGCTTGCGCGCGAGGTCACGATCGGGCACATCTCGCTCTCGCTGATGGCGGGCGGCGTCTCCGCGGAAAATATCACCATCGCCGACGATCCCGCCTTCAGCTCCAAGCCTTTCCTGGGCGCCAAATCGCTCGATGTGGGAGTGGACCTGGCGGCGCTCATCTTCTCGCGCACGCTCAATATCCACTCCATTACCGTCGTCAATCCTGAGGTTGCGCTGATTCAGAACAACTCCGGCAAATGGAACTTCTCCACGATTGGCGCAGCCAAGACTTCGACCGCCAGCACATCCCCGAGCACGGCCGCCAATTTTTCCGTGCAGAAACTGCGCGTCGTGCACGGGCGGGTCTCGGTTGCTGCCGGCGGCAGGAAGCCGCTCACCTATGACGACGTCACGGTCGATGCCAGCAATATCTCCTACGCATCGCCAATTCCTTTCACGCTGGAAGCGGCCACTCCGGGCGGCGGGAAGCTGAAAGTGGACGGCAACGCCGGACCGATCGACCGCACCGATGCCTCGCGCACGCCGCTGCAAGCCTCCGTGTCCATCACCAGCATGGACCTGTCACGCACCGGCTTTCTGGCTGCCGATTCCGGTCTTGCCGGGGTGATGGATTACACCGGCACAATCTCCTCCGACGGCAAATTCCTGAAAAGCGAAGGCAGCGCCAAGGCGCATGACCTGCGCGTGGTTAAGTCCGGCACGCCGGCTCGCCAGCCGGTCATGCTCAGCTATACATCGGAATACGACTTGAAGCGCCTGGCAGGTTCGCTCTCCCGCGGGGAAGTGCAGACCGGGAGCGCCGTTACCGTTATCAGCGGCAATTACCAGAGGCGCGGCGAAGACACCGTCGTTCACATGAAGCTTACCGGGCAGAACCTGCCCATTACCGAAGTTGCCGGGCTTCTGCCCGCGCTCGGGGTTGCGCTGCCCGCGGGCTCGTCGCTGCAGGGCGGATCGGTCACGGCGAACCTGGCCATCGACGGCGCGCTCGACAAGCTGGTCACCACCGGCACGCTCGACCTGGCCAACGTCAAGCTCGCCAATTTCAATCTCGGCTCGAAGATGTCGGCGATTGCCTCGCTCGCCGGTATCCGCAGCAGCCCCGATACCACCATTCAAGCCATGAACTCGCGCCTGCGCATCGCGCCCGAAGGCATTCGCGCCGACTCGCTCACCATCATCGTGCCGGAACTCGGCACCGTTACCGGCGCCGGCACGCTCTCCAATGCCAACGCGCTGAACTTCAAGATGACCGCCAGGCTCAACAGCAACGCCAGCCTAGTCGGGGGCCTGCAGAAAGTCGCGGGCCTGGGCCAGACCAACAAGGCTATCCCTTTCTACATCCAGGGCACGACGCAAAACCCGATCTTCGTGCCGGACGTGGGCGGCTTTATTGGCAACACGGTAACCGCGCCCGCGCAGGGCGTGCAGAGCGGCATTGGCGGAATTCTCGGCGGCTTCTTCCAGAAAAAGAAAAAGCCATAAGCGGGGACAGCGACTGCTCCGGAATTGCAACCGTGTCCAGCTCACCCCTTCCAAGCGCCTAACGCCTTGCGCACCAGGATCAACTGCCCGAGGTGGTAGGAGTTGTGGTCGGCAATGAGCAGCGCTTCGCGCAGAATGGTCTGACCGTCACCCCACGGTATGGCCACGTGCAGGTCGGTCTTGGGGCTCATTACCAGCTCGCGCATCGCTGCCAGGTCGGCGCGATACTGGCGCACGCTTTTGTTCCAAGCTCCCGCCGGAGGAGTTGCGCTCTTCGGCCAGTACTTGTCCGGCCAGGCGAGGGATTTGTATTCAGGATTGATGCTGAAATCAAGGATGTCATGCAGCGCGATCCGCATGTGTTCCAGCAGTTGCCAAGCGGTATGCGGCAGGTTCTCGGCTTTTGCGCCGCGCAACTTCGGCGGAAAGCCGCGGACGGCGTCATCGAACGAGGCGTGTGCGTCCTTCCCGTCGAGCAGCCACGCCAGCCAATGACGAAGGGATTTATCGCTGTTCATTGCCGCACCCCCCGGTCATGTTACTCGCTACGAGTCGCCAAAAAATCAAAGGCCGCCCGAGGGCGGCCTTTGGGTTTCGCAAGTGGTTCAGGGCTTGCAGCTTTCGCTGACCATGCTGAGGTTGGTGACCTTCAGGTGGCCATGCTCGGTTGCGTTCTTGTCCATGCCGTGTTCCTGCATCTCGGTCTTGGTCTTTTCTTTCATCTCGTGCGCCTTGGCATGAGCGCGCGATGCGGTTCCGGTGATCTTGACGGTATGCCCGACGTGCGGCGCCAGGTCAACGTTGTCGCTGCGCAGCTCCCACGTGCTACCGTCTTTCGCGGTGAGCACAAACTCGTTGGCGCCGTCGCCCTTTTGCAGGCAGCCGGCCAGGGTGCGGGCTTTGCCTTCGTTGTCGTTATCATCCGATTTTGCTACCGCAACTGCGCACGCAAAAATCAGCAGGGCCATCAGCCCGGTTGCTATTTTCAGTTTCATGATTAGCCTCCGAAATTGGAATAACAGTCGAGGTGGGGACCCCTGGTTCGGAGGGCGGCATCTCGCCTTCCCGCACGCGACTTGTTCCCGCTACTTGGACGCAGGCAGCTGGCGGGGGGTGGTCTGCGTTTTTCCGCTTATCACAGATAATCAATCACTTAGCGGAGTCGAAGCTCTCAGTCAGCGCACGTTATTGCTGTGCCCGAGGTTTACGGCTCGAGTTCGACGACTTGCCTTTGTGCTTGGTAACTGGTTTCACCTGCTTGCCTGGTTCCGGCGCCAGCTCGTCGGCGGTGGTGAAGATGGGCTCAATATCCACCGGGACATTGGAGAGCCGGGCCAACTGCTGCGCGACGTTGGGGCGGATGACGGCGAGCGCCAGCATCTTCTGCGCGCCGGCATAGTCGCCGGTGGCCTCGACCGTGAGCAGGTCATGGGTGAGGTCGCGGACCGCGTCCTTGATCTTGTTGAAATCGACGGCGAAGGTTCGGTCCGGCTGCTGCGCGAAGCCGCCATGGTCGACCAGGTAGTTAAACTGCATTGCCATCCCCTTGCCATGAGCGTCGCCGGAACCGAAACGTAGCGAGCGAAACGCTGATGCCAGGAACGTAGTGTAGAGCTGGCGCTCGGCTGCCGGTCCAGAGCGCAGAACGCCGGTCAGGTTCAACTCCTTGGCATGGTCCATCATGAATTGCAGCGCCCACAGTCCTGTGGCATCGGCCTTCGCCTCCTCGATGGCGCTGTATAGCTCTTTCAGCTGCAAGCGCGGGTTGGAAGCCTGGCCGTCTACGGTGATCTGGTGCGGGCCCAGGCCGTGCATCAGTTCATGGCAGAGGATATGGGTGAAGAACTGCTCGAAGCTGACGTCGGCGCGCTCGCGGTCAACCAACAGCCGCGAAGCGATGGGAATCAGCACGGTGCGGAACTTGGCTTCCTGCACGTTTTTCAGCATGACGCGCTTGGAGCCTTTCTGCGCAACCACGCGCTCGTCGTTCGGCAAGTTGTAGGCGGCGGTTTGAATGCCGTGGGCGCCGTCTCCGCTGGCGATGATTTCGTTCACCACGCGGATGGGAGCGCCGGGACCCAACTTGGGATTGCGGTACTGCGGATCCTCAGGAAGATTGTTTTCGACGGTTTGCAGCGCACCCGCGAAGGCGGAGAGCTTGGAGGATTCAGCGTCGTCACGAAGGTTGATATAGGCCTCAAAGGCGGCCTTGTAACCGAAAAGCTCGTCGTTGTAAGTCTCGTAGGGCCCGAACGTGATGTCGAGCGGCGCGTCCAGGTCCATCCACGCCACGTCGCTTTCGTAATAATCGTTGGAGAGGAAAGCGTCGGCGCGCGTGCTCAGGAAGCGCTTTAACGAGGCGTTATCGGTCAGCGCGGCGGCCTCGCGGAGGAGCGCGGCGCATTTTTCCAAGTCGGAACGGTACTCCTGGCTGTACGGAACCAAGCCCAGCTTTGCGCCCTGCTGGCGGATGACGGTGAAAAATCCTTTGGCTGCTTCCTGCTGCTCTGGCGGAAGCGTCGCCAGCCAGTCTTCAAAGGCCGTCTTGGTCAGATTGGGCGGGTAGAAGTTGCTGCCGAGCGGCTTGCGTGCCGGAACACCGGGGACGAAAGCGCGGAACTCATCGAGGTCGGACCACGGTCCCTTGTTGATCCAGAAGTAGTGCAGGCGTGCTTGCCCGAGAGCAGTCTTGTCTGTCTGCAGCTTCTGGTAAAGGGCGAGGTCGCCGCTCCAAAGCTGGTTCATGAAGATGGAATTGAGAATGCGCGCCGCCTGGATCAACTTGACGAGCGCTTGCCGGTCGCCGGACGACAGGCGCGAGATCTCCACTCGCAGCGGTGTACTCGCAAAGCGTGCAGCCATGCGGTCAAGTTGCGTGAGATCGGGAATTTTCTGGCTTGCCTCTTGCGCGGCAGCGGAGGCGGAGAAGGAGGCGAGCAGCAGCGCCCCGACGATGAGGAAGATTTTCATGAGCAACCTCGAAGAGATAAAGAATAACAAAACGCCGTCCGGCGCTGGCCCGCGGCCGCCTCGTCCATGTAAAATTCAAATACAGTCCCGAAGAACCAGAGTAGGTTGCCATTTTGCCATGAGAAGCATCTTCCAGAAGTCCGCCGTCCTGCTGGCCGGGTTGTGCCTGGCCTGCGCCGCCGCATTTGCCGCTGATTCCGTCATCGAGGAAATCATCGCGCGCGTCAACAGCGCCATTATTACCCGTTCGGAGTTGATCAAGAGCCGGGAGCAGATGGTGCAGGAGGTCCATGAAAAAATGGGGACCGGCGCCGCGGCGGATGAGGAAGTCAAGAAGAACGACAAGAACATTCTCCGCGATGTAATTGACCAGCAGTTGCTGGTGCAGAAGGCGCAGGACCTCGGCATTTCCGGCGACACCGAGGTCATCAAGCGTCTCGACGAAATTCGTAAGAACATGAACCTGGATAGCATGGAAGCGCTGCAGAAGGCGGCCGAGGCCCAGGGCGTCTCCTACGAGGATTTCAAGCAGAACCTGAAAAACCAGATCGTCACGCAGCAGGTGATCCAGCGGGAAGTGGGCTCCCACGTGCAGGTCATGCCGGAGGAGATCAAGAAGTTTTACGACGAGCATCAGAAGGACTTCCAGAGACCGGAAACCGTCCGGCTGAGCGAAATTCTGATTTCCACGCAGCAGCCCAGCGTGGACAAGAACAACCCGGCGCCGCCGGACGCGCAGCAACTCGAAGCCGCGCAGAAAAAAGCCCAGGAAGCGCTGGCGGCGATCAAGGCCGGGGAAAAATTTGAAGACGTCGCCAAGAAATTGTCGCAAGGTCCGTCGGCAGCGCAGGGCGGCGATTTGGGCGAATTCAAGCGCGGCACCATGGCCAAGGAGTTGGAAGACCGGACGTTCGCCATGAAACCTGGTGACGTGACCGACGTCATCCGCACGAAGCAGGGATTCGTCATTTTGAAAGTGACCGAGCACACGGCGGCGGGCGTGCCCCCGCTGAAAACCGTCGAGCCCAACATCCAGGAGGCGATCTACTACCAGAAGCTGCAGCCCGCATTGCGCGAATACCTAACCAAGCTGCGCGAAAATGCATTCATCGACATTAAGCCGGGATTTGTGGATTCCGGGGCTAGCCCGAACCAGACGCAGCCCGTGATCGTCGCCTCCGACACGCCCGGCGCGAAAGAAAAGTTAAAGCGGAAAAAGAAGCTCGGCATCTTCTGAGAGGGCCTAAGTTTTCAGCAAAGGCCTGGCCCAACCAGGCCTTTTAATTGGGGTGATGGGCCGTTGCACCTCACCACACACGGCAAGCATTTTCCCGGACCATGGGCTGGCCGGGGTTGCAGCCCCAGGTCTTCTGGAACTCCGGCATGTTGGAGACGACCCCCTTGACACGGTACTGTCCCGGCGAATGGGGATCGGTGAGCGCGCGCAGGCGCGACTGCTCCGGGGTCACGTTCTGGCACCACACCTGTGCGAACGAGATGAAGAAGCGCTGGTCGGGAGTGAAGCCGTCAATCTGCTTGGGGGGCTGATTTTCCTCTTTCATCTTGTTGTGCAGAGCCATCAGCGAAATGCGGAGGCCGCCGTTATCGGCCGTGTTTTCGCCTAGCGTCAATCGTCCCTTCAGGTGGACATCATCGACCGCGACGAACTGGTCGTACTCATCGGAGATGCACGACGTTCTCTTCTCAAATTCCGCCTTGTCGGTGGGGGTCCACCAGTTCCGCAGGTCTCCGCCCCCATCGTACTTGCTCCCTTGGTCGTCGAAGCCGTGCGTAAGTTCGTGACCGATGACGGCCCCGATGGCGCCGAAGTTGACCGCATCGTCCATTTTGTTGTCGTAGAACGGCGGCTGAAGGATTCCCGCCGGGAAATTGATGTTGTTCTGCGGCGGGTTGTAATACGCATTGACCGTGGGCGGTGACATTCCCCATTCCAGCTTGTCCGTCGGTTTGCCGATTTTATTCAGCTGCCGCATCCGTTCGAACTGGTCGGCGCGCTCCAGGTCAGTGAGAAAGTCGCCGCGAACGATTTGCAGCATGGAGTAATCGCGCCAGTTGTCGGGATAGCCGATCTTGTTGGTGATCGCAGCCAGCTTGACGGCGGCGGCTTTCCTGGTTTCCGGCGTCATCCAGGACAGCGACTGAAGATCTTCGCCCATCGCTTTCTCGATCTCGGTCACCATCTTCAGCGTGTGCTGCTTGCCTTCCACGCCGAAGGTCAGGTCCACGTAAGGCTGTCCCAGAGCTTCCCCGAGCCGGCTGTCGGTGAGGCGAACGCACCGCTTCCACCGGGGTTGTTGTTCTTTCTGGCCTTCCAGGTACTGGTTGTAAAAGCGGAAGTTTTCCTCGACGAACGGCGCCGAGAGCCATGGAGCGTAGGTGTGAACCAGGTGCCAGCGCAAGTAGGTCTTCCAGTCATTCAGCGGCACGGAGTCAATCTGACCGTTCAGCGCCTTGAAGAAATCGGGCGCTACCACGTTCACCTTGCTGATAGCCGGCGCGCCCGTGGCGGTGAAGTACTGATTGAAATCCAGCCCCGGCGCCAGTTCCGCCAATTGCTGCTGCGTCATCGGATGATCGCGGTTTTCGGGGTTGCGAAACGCGACCCGGTCCATGGCGGCTTGGGCCAGCGCCGTCTCGATGGTCATCACGGTTTTGGCTTTGGCGGCGGCGGTTTGCCCATTGTCGCCGAGCAGCTCAAAGATCCTGGCTATATGCCCGACATATTTCTCGCGCTGTTCGACTGACTTGGCATCGTCCTTGAGATAGTAGTCGCGATCCGGCAGCCCGAGACCGCCCTGGTGCACGGCGGCAATCTGCATCGTCGAGTGGTGCAGGTCGGCTTCGGGACCGAAGCGGAATGCGGCATTTACCCCGAGGACATGCAGGTAGGCCATGGTCTTGACGAGGTCCTCGCGGCTGCTGATCTTGTCGATGCGATCGAAAACGGGTTGCAGCGGCTTGCTGCCGGCGGCGTTCGCCTTCTGCTCGTCCATGCAGGAGGCATAAAAATCGCCGATCTTCTGCATCACCGCATTCCGCTTGGGATCAGGCTTGGCGGCAAATTCCAGGATGGCATGCAGGACGTCGCGATTGCGTTCCTGCAGTTCGCTGAAGCGGCCCCAGATGGCCTGGTCAGGCGGAACGGGATTCTTCTTCATCCACCCGCCGCAGGCGTACTTATAGAAATCCACGCACGCGTCGACGGACTTGTCCATGGCGCTGAGGTCGAACACCGGGATGTTGGGCAGGTCGGCGGGGAGGCTGAGCCCGGCCGGGTTCGCCGGTGTTCTGGTTTGCGCGAAGGAACAGGAGATGAGCAGCAGGCAAATGGCGACGATAGAAAAAGTACGCATAGGGTCCTCAGGTCGAATCACAAAACGAATGAGTGTACAGGCGCGAGCCGCAGGGCTCAAGCAGGAAGGGACGAGCTCCGACGGGAAGAACAATCCTGGCACAACAAGGGCCTAGAAAACTTTAAAGTGGATGGTCAGGTACTTCTTTGGGTTCTCGCGGATGGCCTTCACCAGGTTGCGTGTCTCCAAAAGCATCTGGTCGGTGTTGTTGTAGACCTTGGGATCGGTGAGCAGGAGCCCGGCAGTGCCCTTGTCGGAATCGACCTTGTCGGCAATGGAGGACAGTTTGGTCATGGTGTTATCGAGCTTGCGCGCAAACTCGGGGTCCTGCGCGAACTTGCCGAGCGCGCCCTTGCCCGCGTTGATGTCGGCCATGAGCGCATTGGCCTTCGCGATGGTGGCATTGGCATTGTTGTACAGCGAGGGATCCTTGATGAACTTGCCGATGGTGCCTTGGCCGCTGTTGATCTCGTCGATGACCTTGTTCAGGTTGTCGATGGCGCCGGTAGCCTTGTTGTAAAGCTCGTCGCTGGCAATCAGCTTGCCCACGCTGCCCCGGCCCTGGCTGATCTGCGTGACCATGCTTTGCACTTCCGTGAGCGTGGTATTGAGGCGCTCGTAGAGCTTCTCGTCGTAAATCAGCTTGCCGATAGACCCGTTTCCGCTCTCAATCTGGGTCAGGATGCGATCGACGCGGCGAACCAAGACGTCCACGTTCTCGAGAGTGCTCTGGCTGGCTTGCACCACGTCCTGCAATTGCGAGCTTGCTTTCCCGGTCAGCGTGTCGCCGTTCTGCGCGGGCGGGCCGGTGGCGCCGCGGCTGTCGATGTCGACAAAGGTCTCACCCAGCACGCCTGCGGTGGAAAGGCTGGCGACCGAGTCCTTCTTGAGCGCCCCCGGAAAGCGGGTGCTCAGTTTCATCCTCACTTGGACCGGGGTCAGGCCGTGACTGGGGACAACGGTGATGGCGTTAACGTTGCCGACGTCGACGCCTTCCAGACGTACCGGGGCACCCACACGCAATCCGCCGGCGTTATTGAAAAAAGTGCTGACTACAATTTTCTTGGTGAACAGGCCGCTCGGTCCGGTCATCAGGAAGACCAGAACAATGAGGGTGATACTGGCGAAGATGACTACCAAACCGACGCGCAACTGCGCCCATCTGACCTGTCGCTGGCTAGGCAAGTCTCCCCCGTAGCGTTCCCCGTGTCGGGAAGTTGGCAATGATAGCAGAAGGGTCAAGGAAAAATCCTGTCGGAACTCGCCGCGCTTCGCGAGTTCGGCAATGCGCGCCAACACCGTGACTGCCGGCGAATGAGGCGGGAATGGAAGCGAAAGACCTGCTAAAATCCTGTGCGCAGTTCAATAGGCAGGGAACTATGGCACTGAAACGTTTTCTAGTGTTTGCATTTGATCCGGCCGCTGCCGCGGGCGGATGGCGCGATTACAAGGGCGATGCCGACAGCAAGGAAGAGGCCGAACGCATCGCGGAACAACAGCACGGCCGAATCCAGATTGTCGATACCGAGTACCAGGAAAAAGTCGCCGGCGCGACTGCTCACCTGGTGTACACGCTCTACCGGGAATATGAGTACCACCAGCACTGAAAAGAAAGACTGCCACAGTCGGTCAGTCCCTGGGCGCGATCGCAGAGACTGACCGATCTTCTTCCGATCTGTCATCCTTGAAATCTATAGCTGCTTTTTCTACACGCCTGAGTAAGCGGAGCGCTTCATGAAATTCCCGGCGCCTGCCTTGCCGTGGAATTGATCACCCTCCACGACCACGCGCCCGCGTGACATCACCAACTCCGGCATGCCGGTCACGGTGATCCCTTCGAACATGCTGTAATCCACCCGCATGTGGTGCGTCGTGGCGCTGATGGTGTGCTTGCGCTTGGGGTCGAAGATGACCAGGTCGGCATCGCTGCCCACCGCGATCGCTCCCTTGCGCGGGTAAAGGCCGAACAGTTTGGCCGGCGTAGTGGAGACCAGTTCCACGAAACGGTTCACGTTGAAGCGTCCGCCGGCCACGCCGCCGGAGTACACCAGGCTCATGCGGTGCTCGATGCCGGGCCCGCCGTTGGGAATCTTGGTGAAGTCATCCTTGCCGAGTTCCTTCTGCTCCTTGAAGCAGAACGGGCAGTGGTCGGTGGAGACCACTTGCAGATGATCGTGCTTCAAGCCTTCCCAGAGTTTTTCCAGGTGCCATTTTTCGCGCAGCGGCGGAGTGAACACGTACTTCGCCCCTTCAAAGCCGGGAGCGTCGAAATTTTCCAGGGAGAGATAGAGGTATTGCGGGCAGGTCTCGGCGTATACCGGCAGTCCGCGATCGCGTGCCTCGCGAACTTTCTCGAGCGCGTCGTTGCAACTGAGGTGCACGATGTAGAGCGGCGCGCCCGCCATCTCCGACAACGCTACCGCGCGGCTGACGGCCTCTGCTTCGGCAGTGGTGGGGCGAGTGAGGGCGTGATATTTGGGCGCGGTTTTGCCCTCCGCCAGCGCCTGCTTGACGATGACGTCGATAGCGCTGCCGTTTTCCGCGTGCATGCAAACCATGCCGCCGTTTTTTGCGGTCGCGCGCAGCGCTTTGAAGATGCTGCCGTCGTCGAGCATCAGCACGCCGGGATAGGCCATGAACAGCTTGAATGTCGGCACCCCCTCGCGCACCATCACTCCCATTTCGTCAACGCAGGCGTCGGGCAGGTCGGTGATGATGCAGTGGAATCCGTAATCGCAGTTGGCCTTGCCGTCGGCTTTCTTCATCCACGTGTCGAATGCCTGGTGGAGGCTCTGGCCCTTACCCTGGATGGCGAAGTCAATCAGCGTGGTGGTGCCGCCAAAGAGCGCGGCGCGCGTGCCGGTATCAAAGTCGTCGGAACTGGTGGTGCCGCCGAAGGGCATATCGAGATGGGTGTGGACATCAATACCGCCGGGGAAAACGTACTTGCCTTTGGCGTCGATGATCTTCTTGCCCTGCTCGCGCGGCAGCGAGGCGGCGATGGCGGAAATTTTGCCGTCGCTGATGCCGATATCAGCGTTGCAGGTATCTACCGCAGTGGCAATAGTGCCGTTGGCGATGATGGTGTCGAATGCCATGAGGGCGTCTCCGGTCTAGTCCTTGCAGCGCGCCATTGTAACGCCAATACAGGGTTTCGCCACATTGCGACGCCGCCGCGCGGTTGGATGTCTTGATGTTGATCGCAGAGTGATTCGGGCTGTCGGCCTCACCAACATCGTGTCGGCCTCGCGTGCGCTCGGGCTGGTTTGGTTTGCGACCCTACCCAACGCTCACGCGTTGGGCTGGCGAAGCATGCCGGGCTCGCTGCGCTCGCGCTGGGTTGGTGCGTCTTTAAATCTGGGTTTATTCGGAAGCGTTTTCCGAGGCTTACGCAGTTGGGCTGGAACAGCGCATATGCCACACTGTGTGCTAGAATCCGCGCCTCTTGAGGGGTTTTCCGCAGGGGAGGGCTGTGATGAAGTTCGGTATCACCTTCAAGCCCGACATGACGGTCGAGCGCATCGTCGGCCTGACGCGCCAGGCCGAGGCTGCCGGCTTCGAGTACGGCTGGATGTTCGATTCGCACGTGCTCTGGATGGAGTGTTTCCCGCTGATGACCCTGATGGCGGCCAACACCAGGAAAATGAAGATCGGGCCATGCGTGACCAATCCCGCCGTGCGCGACATTACCGTGACCGCCAGCCTGTTCGCGACGCTCGATCTGATCTCCGGACGCCGCATGCAGCTTGGCATCGGGCGCGGCGACAGTTCGCGACGCGTGCTGGGGAAAAAGCCGGTCACACCAAAAGAACTGGCGCAGGCGATTGAGCAGTTTCGCGCGTTGACCTCCGGCAAGGAAAT
>DASSIZ010000077.1 GCA_035691485.1 Terriglobales bacterium | reverse complement strand
TCAGGCAAGACGTCTTTGTCGGCCATAGGGAACCTCCGTGCAGGAATTAACGATTAGCGATTAGCTAGTCTTGCGATAACCCTCACTTCTCGAGTTCCTTGAGCCGTTTGGCCAAGTGTTCTCGGGGGATGCGGATAATGATCTTGACCATTTTCTTGTTGCTGTGTCGACCAAATTGCACACTCGTCTTAACCTCACCCGCCTTCGACTTGGACTTTATGTGCTTCGTTACGTGCTTTGTTTTCTTCGGAGCTGCCATAGGGTCCTCCGCACTCAGTATCCGAAACCAGATCGCCCGATCACCGACAGCCGATCACCGAGAACGTCCTTGCGCTCTCCAGAACGAGCTCAGGCCAAACCACAAGAATACGACGGCAAAAGCGGCGGCGAGAACCATCTTGCCGGGGCCGATCTTTCCGTTCTGCCATTTCAGGAATTCGCGGCGGCACGCCAGGCTGCCCGCCAGGGCGAAAAACAGGAAGAATACGCCGGTGATCTGCAGCCACAGCAGGTGCAGCACGCGCGCGAAGTGGCGTGAGGTGATCTGCAGGGCCGAGTAACCGGCGCGCAGCCAGCGGCTCTGGCCCGCCTGCCGGGCGGCCACGCGTCCCACCAGGCTCAGCTTGCGGGCTGTGGAGATGCCTCCCACGAGGCCATTCTAGCAGCGCGTAACCAGCGGGTTAGGTCATAAATCACAAAACCGTGTGACGCAGCGGGGCATCCAAACAAACAGGCTGCAGGCTTTGGCCAGAGGCTTCAGGCGCCTGCGGTTCGTGCCGGCCTGGGCGGCCATCGTGACGGAAAGGGGCTCTCGTGGACCAGCGACTCAAGCAACTGATGAAGGAACTCGGCGAGGCGATCAACGAATCGCTCTCCGAAAGCGAGCAGATCGCCGAGGTCATTTCCAAGATCAAGGCCGGCGGCTACGACGTGTTCCTGGTGCTGGAGGCGACCATCGGGTTCAACAAGAAAGAGGAGCAGCCCGCGGGCAAGCCGTCGCTGGTGAGCGCGCGCAATGGCGACCCGGATTTCAATGTCAACGCCCAAGATGTGAAGTTCTTGAAGTCGTTGCGCATCAGCCTGGATGACGCTGCATAAGAAGGCGCTTAGCTTTCTGGCCCTGGTTTCTAGTCTCTCCTTCATGGCTCCTGGCGAACTTCAGCCCGCTCAGTTTTTTCGCGGTACGCTCATCGATTCTCTTTCCCATGAGGAGCGCATTAAACACTTCGCCCATCCCTACCGGGGTGGCGACGTGCTTGAGCTGGAGCGCAACCTTGGCCCGCTCCTGCGGTAACTGGCATCCCTCAAAGGCGTCGGCGAACTGGTTTTCTTCCCCAATGCCCATCAGGAACTGCGCCTGTGTCATTAACGCTAGCGGTTCCAATCCGACGGCCATTCCTGCCTGCTGCAGCGCCGTGAAGTTCACATGCGCCGTAATGTCCTGCTCGCCCGGGGCCTCGTAAGGATTGGTTCCGGCGGAGTGGCGGCGGTAGGTCATGAGCGTGTCGCGATGACGTCCCGCAAGCTGCTCCTCGCGCGTGTAACCGTAATCGATCAGCACGGTGAACCCCCGCCGCATCACGGCGGAGATGGTTTTGATCCAATGCAATGCCGCGGAACAGGCTTCCACACGCTCGCCTTCCCCGGGCAGCATGCCGTACCGATCAAGGAAATCGCGCGCTGCCGACGAGGGCCGCCGGAATCTCTCTACAAAGCGCCCCTGCTCGGCGTCAACGTATACCTGCCCGCGGTCCGCGACGATCTCGACCGGCAGCGCGTCAAAAAATTCATTGGCAAAGACGACCGCGTTGTCGTACGGCCCCCGTAACTCATCGAGGCTTGCTGCAACCTTGACCGTTCCGCTCGCGATCCGATCGGCAAAGCGCTCCCGCAATCGCCGCGCCAGTTCCGTCGAGCTTTCCACCAGGGTGTAGCGCAGGGCGCGCGCCAGCTCGGGAAATTTCTTGACCGACCAGTCCAGAACATCCTGCGCGAACAATCCACGCCCCGGGCCGAGTTCCACCAGGTCAATGCGCTGGGGAGAATCCAGCGCGCGCCACATCTCCTCGAACTGCCGCGCCAGCAGGCGGCCGAAGACGGCGTGCACGTCGCTGGAAGTGTAGAAGTCACCGGTTTTCCCAAATTGTTCCTGCGAGCGCGAGTAATAACCGGCCGGATCGCCTCCGGGCGCGCCGTACAGGCACAGCTCCATGTAGCGCGAGAAGGGGATTGGTCCGCGGTCACGGATTTCCTGCTCGATGTATTCCCGTAACGTCATTTCCCGGTGTCTTCTTCCTGGCCGCGCGCCTGAGCATCCGCCTTCTGGGTTTGCGGCGTGCGCACGAACATCTCGATTAGGTAATCGTGCAAGCAGGCAAAGAGCTGGTGCTGGAAAGTCCATTCGAACTGGGGATGATCGAGGTCGCGTGGATGCATGCTGAAGTAATACGTATGCACCGGAACGGCGGGATCACGGAAATTGATGATGACCTCCACGCGGTCGCCCTGCTCGCGCGCGCCAAACACCAGCAGGGGGTGCTCGTATAACGTGAGCTGGTCGAGCACGCGCTGCAGGCGCGGATTGGGCGCGACGGTCACGTTTGAAATTGTACCGTGCCAGTCTCGGACGCGAGACTGACAGACCGATTGACTGACCGACTCATCCCAAGCCTTACAATTGCAGGAAAGAACCGCCAGGAGCCCTTTATGTCTGCCAGCACGGGTCCAGCAGCGGCGCCGGAGTGGAACGCCTATGTCGAGGATTTCCGCCGCGCCGGCCATGAAGTCGTGGATTGGATTGCCCATTATCTGGAACACACACGCGATTACCCCGTCCTGCCGAAGGTCAAGCCCGGCGACCTGACCGACGCGCTGCCACCGTCAGCGCCCGAATCCGCCGAAACCTACGCCGCCATCCTGCGGGATTTCGACGACATCATTGTTCCCGCGGTCACGCACTGGAACCATCCGCGCTTCATGGCCTATTTCGCAACCAGCGCATCCGCGCCCGCCATCCTGGCCGAGGCGCTCTCGGCCGCGCTCAACACGAATGGCCTGCATTGGAAGACTTCGCCGGCCGTCGCTGAACTGGAGCAGGTCGCACTCGGCTGGTTGCGGCAGTGGCTGGGCTTGCCCGACGATTACTTCGGCATGATTTACGACACGGCGTCGGTGAGCAGCCTGCACGCGCTCGCGGCTGCGCGCGAGATGGCCGATCCGGAGGCGCGCGTCGAGGGTTCCAGGCCGCTGCTCACACTCTATACCTCTGCCGAATCGCATTCCTCCATCGAGAAGGCGGCCATTGCGCTCGGCATCGGGCAGAAAAACGTCCGCAAGATCCCGGTGGATGCGGAGTACCGCATGCGTCCCGACGCGCTCGCGCAGTCCATCGAAGCGGACGTGCAGCAAGGCAAGCATCCTTTCTGCGTGGTCGCGACGGTGGGTACGACGTCGAGCACCAGCGTCGATCCGGTGGCCGCGATTGCCGGTATTGCCGAGAAGCACAAACTGTGGCTGCACATCGATGCCGCGTATGCCGGGCCGGCGGCGATTCTTCCCGAATGCCGCTACATTTTCGAAGGCGCGGAGCGCGCGCACTCGATCGTGTTGAATCCGCACAAGTGGATGTTCACGCCGGTGGACCTGAGCGCGTTCTACACCCGCAGGCCCGACATCCTGCGGCGCGCGTTTTCGCTGATCCCCGAATATCTGCGCGCCAGCGAAGACCCCCGAGCCATCAACATGATGGACTACGGCATTCCTCTCGGCCGGCGTTTCCGCTCGCTCAAGCTATGGTTCCTGATGCGCTACTTCGGGCGTGAGCGCACGCAGGCAATCCTGCGCCGGCACATCGCGTGGGCGAAACAGCTCGCCGAGACCATCCGTCGCGATGCTCGGTTCGAAGTGGTCGCGCCCGTGCCCTTCTCTGTCGTTTGCTTCCGCTACAAGGGCAGTGACGAGGAGAACCGCGCCCTGCTGGAGGCGGTGAATGCGACGCGCGAGGTCTTCCTGTCGCATACCGTGTTGAATGGAAGGATCGTGCTGCGCGTGGCCATCGGCAACCTGCAGACAACCTGGGAAGACGTGCAGCGGGCATGGGAACTGCTGCAGGAAAAAAGCAAAATGCTGGCCTAATCAGTGGCTGATTTTTCTTTCACCGCTGCCGGACCGACCGTCTGCTCCGAATACGTGTACACGCCTCTTCCCGCCTTGCGGCCCAGGCGTCCCGCCTTGACGTACTGCACCAGCAGCGGCGCGGGACGATATTTCTCGCCGAGCATCTTGTGCAGGTACTCGAGAATGTGCAGCCGCGTATCCAGGCCCACCAGGTCCACCAGCTCAAATGGACCCATCGGGTGGTTGAGGCCGAGCTTCATCGCCTTGTCGATGTCCTCCGCCGTGGCAATGCCTTCCTGCAGCATGTAAAAGGCCTCGTTGCCAATCATGGCGTTGATGCGGCTGGTAATGAACCCCGGCGATTCCCGGATCACCACCACGTCTTTCCGCATGCGGCGGCCAACCTCTGCGGCGGTCGAGAGCGTGTCGTCGGAAGTTTCCAGCGCGCGCACAATCTCCAGCAGCTTCATCTTGTGCACCGGATTAAAGAAATGCATGCCGACGCATTTCTTCGGACGGTAGGTGACGGAAGCGATCTCGGTGACGCTGAGCGAGGAGGTGTTTGAGGCAAGAATGGTTTCCGGGCGGCAGATCTTGTCCAGCAGCGTAAAAATCTCGATCTTTGACTCCATCTCTTCCGGAACCGCTTCGATCACCAGGTCGGCGGCGCGCGCGGCCTCCTCCACCGCTCCCGCGTACTCGATGCGGCCGATCGCGTTCCTGGCGTCTTCCGCCGTCACTTTGCCCAGTTCGACCGCCTTGTCGAAATTGGCGCGGATTTCGTCGCCGGCGCGTCGCAACGCGCTGGGCAAGATGTCCTCCAGGATGGTGCGATACCCCCCGAGCGCAGCGGCGTGGGCAATGCCGCGCCCCATGATCCCGGCCCCGATCACCGCGACCGTGCGCACCTCCATTTACTTAGCCTCTTTTTCCAGGCGCTGGATCACGGCTTCGACCTCAGCCGTCCCCTTGCGCATGTATTCGGCAAGGCGCTTCTTTTCCTCTTCGTTCATGAACGGAATGCTGGCGATGATGCGGCGCAGCGTGGTCATCATGTCGTCGGCGTAGTTCATCATGCGGATCAGTTCACCGCTCGCAGGCATAGGAGCATCCTCTTTCCGGGCTGATTGATTATTGCGTGCCCGCGGCAGACGGCGCGGCGGGCGTTCGGGCAAACAACCATTCTCCGCCGCGCGAGGCAGTTTAGTAAAGCCGGACGAGCCGCTCGCGGGCAAGCTCGCAGAAACTTCGGCATAATGGGAGCATGCTGCGCGACCGAAACCTCATCCCGCTCTCTCACCAGCATCAGCACGCGCTCGCGCTCTGCGTCCAGATCGAGCGCGCCCTGCGGTCGGAGAAGCCCGATCCGCGGCATTGGCAGCAAGAAATCGCGCGTCTGTTTGAATCCGAGATCCGCTATCACTTCGAAGCCGAGGAGAAGGTCCTGTTCCCGTTCAGCGGACGCGCACCGTCGCTATGCGACCTGGTGGATGAACTTCGCATTGAGCATGGTTTGCTGCGCCAGTATGCCGGCGAGGCTGCCGCCGGGCGCCTTACCGTCCCTGAGCTGCAGATATTTGCGGCCAGCCTCTCGGCGCACGTGCGCAAGGAGGAGCGGCAACTGTTCGAAGGATTACAGGAAATCTATACACCACAGGACCTGGCGCGGGTGGGGGCTGAGCTGGACTCCTACTTCCTCAACAGCGGCATGCCGGGAGCCACATGCGCGCTGCGAGAAATGAAACCTTCGGACCCGTAGCGCGCCGGTTAAGAAACGCAATCGCTCCGCGTTCATCACCATCGCAAATGGCTACATGGTTCCCGGCGAAGACTTGATCAGCGGTTCGACCACCAGCCGCGGCTCTCCGTTATGGAATTCGAAGTGTCCGCGATTGATCTTCGCCCGGCGATTGCCGCGATACACCACAAACTGACCGTCTTCGTTGCCATCCCTCAGCGCCCCGCGCTGCAACCCGGGCGCACTCGGCGGCTGTGGCGGCGTCGGCGGCGCCGGCACCCCCGAAGACTGCCGGATCTGTACGTCGCCGTTGTTGTTGTTCAGCTTGATCTGCGGCCCGCCCTGTCCGCCGACCGCCCCGCTGGCGTACTGCTGGTTGTGCTCGCTCCTCACCTGGATGGACGGAAAATCGCTCTCGATGTCACCGCGGTTGGTGCGCGCGTCCAGTTGGAACGCGGCGTTACGCGGCAGCATCACCTGCACCGTGCCGCGCTGATTGTTGATCTCGACGTCGCCCAGCGCTTTTCCAGCTCGATATTCGACCACGCCGTTGGTGTTGTCGACCTTCAGGCTGCCGGAGACGTCCTCGAGGTGAATGTCCTTGGACCTGGTGGCAACGCGCATCGGGCCAGTGACCGCGTTGGCGCGCAGGTTGCCCGATTCCATCATCAGCTCGCCGTCCAGGCGCCCCAGTTGCATGTCGGTGCGGGAAGAATGAAAATTGACGCCCTTGGCGATCTTCGCCAGGTTCATCTGCCCAAAAAAATCTCCGCTGAACTGCGCCTGCCCGCTGACGTTGCTGATGTTGACGTCGTCAGCGCGCCCGTCCACGTTGACGTCGCCCTTGATATTGGAGGTGCGAATGTTGCCGCGCCGCAAGGTGATCGAGACGTTCCCGGCATTGTCGGTGACGGTGACGTCGCCATGCGAGCTGGTGGTGACTCTGCCGTCCCGACCGGCAACCCGGATGTCGCCCCGCCGCGTGGAAACGTCGACATTGGCCTTCACCGGCATATAAATCTCCAGGTCGCTGGCGACCGCGCTGCTGCCGGAACCGCCGGTATTGGCGCTGAGTGTCATGACCGAGCCCGCGGTGGTAAATGTCGGCTGGGTCTGACTGTCCACTTTCTTGCCCTGTTCCTCGTTGTCGGCCACAACTTTCTTGCGTACCACGACCTTGATCTTGGGCTCGGCCCAGGTATTCACCACCACGTCGCCGCGATCGGAAACCACGCGCAGGTCCGTCCCGGCGGTGAACGGCTGTTCCAGCGTGTTGCTGAAGTTGTAGGAATTGCCGAACATTCCTCCCAAGTCGTCGTCGATTTCCATCTGGTTGCGCAGGTTGCCCCAATTGATGCGATCGGTGGCGGTGAATCCCATGCCAAAGAGAACCAGGAAAATGATGAGGAGAACGCCGCCGGCGCCAATGCCGCGCGAAGGCACTCCCGCGCGGGTATCCTGCATGTGCTCCACCAGCTTGATCACGCCCCACAGGATGAGCAGCGCGGGCCAGTAGCGCGCGAAGTAATGGTGCAGTGAGGCCCAGCTCAGGTAACGCATGTTGCCGAGCAGGAAAATCACCCCGATCGCGATCAGCACCACCGGCCCGGCCAGCGAGCGCCGGCGAGGATAACGAAGTTGCGGTGCCGGACTAGACATGGTCCACCTGCCTCGGTTCAGAAGATTGCGTTGGCGCCGCGGGCACTGGCGGCGGTGGCGGCGCGTAAACGTCCACGTGCCCCGTCATGTCCGCGTTTCCGCCCAGGATCTTGACCAGGCCGATCACGATCAGCAGGATGGGCCAGGTGCTGTGGAAATGCGCCACACCGAACTCATTCATCATGAAGAGCACGCCCAGCGTGATCAGAACGGCGGGCGCCATCAAGCCGCGGCAGCGGCAGCGGTTACACCCGCATCGCGCCGTTGCGGCCGCCGGCACCACATATCCAGGATTGCTGTTGTACTTGTTTTCGTCCATGGCTCCTCCCTACATCGCCCCCGCTGCCCCGCCCGGGGGTGAGAAGCGCTTCATAAACAACCACACGCCAATGATGATCAAAATCACGGGCCACAGGCGGTGGATCCAGTACGCGTGGAACCATCCCATTGTGTTCAGCAGAAACAGAACGCCGAGCCCGATCAGCACCACCGCGCCCACGGGAACGCGATTGAAATCGATGTGCTCGCCGGTACCCAATGCTTTTGCGAGGCCGAATGGATCGGGCGCCGGCTGGCCTGCCCGGATGGCGTGGGCGGAACGGACAGCGTCAATGATCTGGTACACGTAGAAGAATGCAATTCCTAACCCAAAAATCGCTCCGCCGGTGTCGCCGCCTTGCGAAGCGCCCACCACGAGCGCCACGAAGACCAGCAGGTGCGCCAGCCCTTTCGCGTACTGGCCGTTGTAAACAGCGCCCACACCGAACGGGAAAAATCCGGCCAGCACACCAGCAAGACCGGGGCTCGGACCGCTGGTAACCAACACCGGCACAGGCGTGGTGCCGGGGACAAAGCTACTGGCCGGCGCCGGCGGCATGGTGCCGTGCATATGCGTGGCCAGGCAATCTTCGCAATAGACGACGCCGCGCACATTGTGCGAGCACTTCTCGCACATCGCCTTGCCGCAGGTGCGGCAGTACGAGGTCGCCGGGACGTCGGTGTGGACATTGCAGTTCATGAGTTTCTCCTGGCGAAAAACTGGTCAGCGAAAGGGGCCGTCTCGAACAATTCCGCCATGGTCACCGATTCCAGCTCCCGGCTGTAGTTCTGATACTTCTTCTGATCAGGATTCGCACTGTGGTCCTTGCGCTCCTTCGGTTTCTCCGCCGGCGCTTCGCTCTCTTCCGGCGTCGTTGCGCGCTTCAGTTCCTGTACCCGTGATTCGATCTCGTACACGAAGCGGATGTTCTGGTAATACTTTGCCAGCCTGCCCTGCGCTTCATAGGCGCTGCGTACGATCGCGTTCGGGCTCAGGTCGAGGTGACGCAGGCTGCCCAGCTTCACTCCCGCCAGGTTCAGCACCAGCGAGATGGAGAAGAACGCCATCGCGAACGACATGGCGAACTTCGGTTGCAGCACCGGCCCGCGTCCCTCCCGCAGGCGTGACCGCAACCGTTCCCACAAGCTCTCCCCAGCGCGAACTGCCGGCGCCTCTTCCACCCGCCCGACGGTCGCTGCCAGCACGTTGTGCACGAAGTTCGGCGGCGGCGCAACTTCGGTCAGGCTGCGCAGCAACTGCATGCCCCGCTTCACCTCGGCGAAAGCCGGGCCGCAAGTCGGGCAAGTGCTCCGGTGAGCATCGAACCGCTGCATCTCGCCGGCGGCCAGCGTCCCGTCAATCGCCTCGCTGAGCAGCGCCTCGAAGTCGTGGCATTGCATCCCGGATTTGGATTCCTCGTACATCAGGTCACCTGCCTATAGGTACGTGAAAGCAGCCTTGCAAGTTCCGTTCGTCCCCGATTTATCCGGGACTTAACCGTGCCCTCGGGGACCTTCAGGGCGAGGGCGATTTCCCGGTAGTCCATGTCCTGCAGGTCGCGAAAAATGACCGCCTCCCGCAGCTCCGGAGATAGCTTCTGGAGGGCTTTTTGCACCATTTCCTGGGTTTCACGGGTCTGCAGCCTGACATCCGGTGTAGGGCCGGAATCCTCCAGCCGGTCGGCCACTCTGAGGGAGTCTTCCTCCACCGTCGCCGGCTCGTCCATTGAGTCGGTAATCCGGTCCTGCTTGCTTTTGCGGAAATGGTCCACCAGCAGATTGCGGGTCAGGGTGGCGACCCAGGTCATGAAGGAGCCTTTGTCGGTGTCGTAGGAATTCAGGGTGCGGTAGATCTTGATGAAGACCTCCTGGGCGAGGTCCTGGGCGTCATCCTGCGAACCGGTAAATCTGTAGCAGATGTTGAAGATGCGGCGATTGAAGCGCTCGACAATCTCTTCCCATGCCACGGCGTCGCCGGCTACGCAGCGACGGACAAGGGAAGCCACCGCTTGATTGTCGTCCAACCAGCACTCCTGGGAGACTCCAAGCCACACTGCCGCTTGGGACGAATACGCAGGCTAAGGCCCGAATGTTCCGCCTGCGCCAAAAAGGGGAAACCGTCGATTTTATCAGCGCCAAGGCCGGAGGTGGCCAATTGCCTGCGCGCTACACTGGGGTTAGGCCCATTCCGGTCAAAACCAGGAGGAAGGTACTCATGAAAGTGCGCTTGGGTTTGTGTGCCGTCATAGTTGCTGTCGCCGCGATCGTAGGGATTCGTGGAGTGAAGGCGTCTCCCCAGCAGCCGCTGGGTACTCCCTGCGTGATCAACGTGCCCAGCGATTGGGGAGGGTTCAAGGGCATTTCAAAATACGGGTTGGTATTCGAGGACAAGAATGGAACCTTGCGCCTGATCGACCAGACGCCCTGCGAGATCGGCGGGGGCAACTATGGAGTGCCAAACGTCAGCGTCGAGATCAGGCGAAAATAGCTTCTGCGGCGCGATTCGCGGCAGCCCTGCTAAGCGCGGTGGACGAACGTGTCTTAGCACTTCTAAATTGACTTTACTACGGGCGCTTTCCTACCATGCCGCCGCTCGGGAAGCCGTATCCTGACATCTGGAGCGCATCATGAAGATTAGCGTACTGCTGCTGTCGATGACTTTGGCAATTACTGCTGTCGCGCAAGACCGCATGCCGGAAATTCCTCCGGAAAAGATGACGCCGGAGCAGAAAAAAGCGGCAGAAGAATTCCTTGCCACTCGGCACACGCCGGTTTTCGGACCCTTCGTCCCGCTGCTGCGCAGCCCGCAAGTGATGTTGAGATTTAAGGAATTTGGCGACTACTTGCGTTACAAGAGCACTTTGCCGCCAAAGCTAAACGAGTTCGTCATCCTCATCACCGCCCGGCAATGGACGCAGAACTACGAATGGGCAACGCATGCGCCCATTGCCCTCAAAGCCGGGCTCAATCCCGAAATCGTGAAGGCGGTTGCAGATGGGCGTCGCCCCGCTGCAATGTCGGAAGACGAGGACCTGGTGTACGAGTTCTCCATCGAACTCCACCGCAACCAAAGCGTCAGCGACGCCACCTACCAGCGCGCTCTGGCCAGGTTTGGCGAGCAAACGGTCATGGACATGATCGGCGTGAATGGCTACTACACCGCCCTCGCCATGGTGCTCAACACCGCGCGCACGCCGCTGCCGAAGGGATCCTCGCCCGACCTGGTCCCGTGGCCGCACTAGGCCCGACGATCAAGGGCATGCGCTCGAAAACGTCATGTGATAGGGATTCGAATCGCAAGCGCGAGGGCGCGTGTGTCCCCAAGCTGATCGCGGATGCCGATCGTTATTCCGACGTAAAGTAATCCACCGTCACCGGGCTCTCGAACAGGGAGTAGTCGCGCGTGACCACCGTGATTCCGCTCTCAGTGACGAAGTACCGCTGCCGGTCCGCCTCGGTGTCGTAACCGATGATAGTGCCCTCGGGGATGTGCACGTCGCGATCGATGATGGAGCGCCGGATCCGGCAATGGCGGCCGATATTCACGTGGCTGAAGATAATGCTGGAATCCACTTCGCTGTAGGAATTCACCCGCACGTCGGGGGACATCACGCTGTTGCGTACCGTCCCGCCGGAGACGATCGAGCCCGACGACACGATGGAGTCGAAGGCCGCGCCTAAACGGTTGGGGTCGGAAAAAACGAACTTTGCCGGCGGGTACTGCCGCTGGTGGGTGCGAATCGGCCAGCTGGCGTCGTACAGGTTGAACACCGGCGAGACCGCCACCAGGTCCATGTTTGCTTCGTAGTAGGCCTCCAGCGTCCCCACGTCCCGCCAGTAGAGCGCTTCTTTCTTGTTCTCGTCGATGAAGTTGAACGAGTACACCCGGTAGTCTTCCATCATCTTGGGTAGGATGTCGTGGCCGAAGTCGTGCGACGAACTGGGGTCCTCGGCGTCCTTCAGCAGCACCGGGATCAGTACGTCGGTATTGAAAAGGTACACGCCCATCGACCCCGAAACCATGCGCGGGTTATAGGGGCTGCGAATGTCGGTTTGCTTCGGCTTTTCCAAGAAGCCGACAATGCGGCCCTCCCGGTCCACGTCCACCACGCCCAGGCGCGCGGTTTCTTCGGGATCGATCAGGATGGTGGCCAGCGTCACGTCCGCGCCTGAATCCAGGTGCTGGCGCAGCATGCGCTCGTAGTTCATCTTGTAGATGTGATCGCCCGCCAGGATGATCACGTGCTTGGGCTGCTCCGCACCGATCGAGTAAATGTTCTGGTACACGGCGTCGGCGGTGCCCAGGTACCAGTTCTCGCTCACCCGCTTCATCGGCGGCAGGATTTCGATGAACTCTCCCAAATCCCGCGCCACGATGTTCCACCCTTCGCGGATATGGCGGTTCAACGAGAGCGCCTTGTATTGCGTCAGGATGTAAACCTTGCGCAAGTCGGAGTTGATGCAGTTCGATAAGGTGATGTCGATGATCCGGTAGATGCCGCCGAAGGTTACCGCCGGCTTGGCGCGGTCGCGGGTCAGCGGATACAGCCTCTCCCCAGCACCTCCCGCCAACAGGACGCCAAGCGTGTCTTTCATCGTCTTATTCCCGGACCAAGGTGATAGGAAGCCAAGCCAATTAGAGTCCCACGAGAGGGTTCGATGCTAACACAACCGAAAACGTCGAGAGCGGCAGATGTCTGCCGCTCTTGCTCCACTTCTATTTCTGCGCGACATCACGCAAAACCAACCCAGCCACAGAGAAAAGAAGCCCTCGGTGTTCTCTGTGGCTAAGAAGCGAACCGCAATCCAAACGACGTGTTATTCCCCTTCTTTCGCTGTCTTTCTCTGATACGGCGTCGAGAGGTACTTGCGCGCTTCTTCCATCGCGCCCTGAGTATTGTCGTTGGTCTGCAGCGCCTGGCGATATTCGTTGGTGGCGCGCTCGCGCTGGCCGGTGATATCGAAAATCTTGCCCAGCTGAATGTGGCTCCAAACCTCGGTCCAGCGCGGTTCACCATCCCCGTTCAACGATTCGCGGTAGGCATTGGCCGCCGCCTGGTAATTCTTCTGCAGGAAGAACACTTCAGCGACTCGGTAATGGGCCAGCGAGCTATGTTTGTTGGCGTCGAGCGCCTTCTGGAATTCCTGGAGCGCGGCGGCGAGGTCCCCCTGCTCGACCAGCCCCTGGCCGCGCATGATGGAGGCGCGAACCTTGAGCTCCTGGGAGTTCTTGAGCACGCGGTTGTCGGGATCAATGACGATGCGACGGGGCCGGCCGAAGGTTTCCACCTGGAAGGCGGAATTGGTGCCCACCACTTCGACACGCTTGTCCTCGCTCTGGCCGTCAGTATCGATCTTCAACTCCACCGGCATGCGGAAAAGGTCCAGGTCCTGCGAAATCTCGCCTACCACGCGGAAACCCTTGGCGACCCGGTAGACGGTGTACTTGGTCTTGAATTCCGGCGCGCCGGTGGAATCGATCCACTGGGAGAAAAACCATGTCAGCTGCTCGCCGTAATTCTGTTCCGCGATTTTGCGGAAATCGTCCACGGTTGCGGGCTTGCCGGCATACTGCTGCAAGAAGGTCCGGACCGTCTTGTCAAAGGCTGCGTCGCCGATCACCCAGCGCAGCATGTTCAGGATAATGGCGCCCTTGTCAGTAACCAGGGCTTGAAATTCGGGCGCGAACGGATCGAGCCGTCCGACGCTGGACAGCGGAACGGTGTCGTAAGCCAGCGAGCCAACTTCCATGTCCTTGACCGCTTCGTTGAAGGCGGCCGTGCCGGCGGCGGATTCGACGTAGCGCGCCTCTGAATAGCGGGCAAAGCCGTCGCTCAGCCACCAGTCGCTGCGGCTGGCGGGGCTGACGTCGGCGCCCCACCACTGGTGTGCAATGGTGTTGGCCAGCAGGCGGTAGTTCACCTTTCCGGACAAGGCCCGCGAGGACATGGCGGCGACCTCGGGCGCCCAGGCGCTGGGAACAGTGTCGTCGGGGAGTTCAACCAGGTTCAGCGTGTTGGACAACGGCGGTCCAAGACGCGCCGAGTAGAACTGAAACTCGCGCACGGCGGTTTCGGTGTACAGCGATACCAGGTCCTTGTGCACCGGCTTGAAGAACACGCGCAAGTTCAATCCGACCTCGTTGCTGGTGCTCTCCTGGAAATTGCCGGCGATGATCGTTCCGGGAAAACTGGGCTTGCTCCAGGAAAAGGTAAAGGTTTTGCCGCCATGCGAAACCGGGGCAGGTGGTTCCTTGGCAGGCGGCGTACGCGTGCGATTTCGCGACAGCTTCGGATCCGCAGGGACCTTTTCCTTCTGCGCCGCCAAAGTTACTGCGGGTGGCAGTTCGCTCGTCGCCGCAGCGCCGGCGGCTTGTGCGCCGCTGCCGATAACAGTCCATCCTGTGGGCACCGTAATCTTGATGGTCGCGGTAAAACGGTTGGTGCCGTAGCCACTCAGCGGGAACCAGCGCGCCGCATACAGCAGATAACTCGTGTCCTCGCCAACGTAGGCAAGTTTCAGGCCTTGTACGGGGCTGTCGTCGGCGGATGAGAGGCTGCCCTCATAATCGAAGTCGAGAGTCGTGCTGGCGTCCTTGGCAAGACCGCTGGGCAGGGCTATACGTATGGCGTTGTCCTGCGTAATGCGCTCGGCGGAGAGCGCGTGACCTTCGGCGTCAGTGATGCGCGTGGGCCGGAGCGCGTTATGCAGTTCGAAGGAAGCGACGCTGATGTCTTCCAGCGCGGTGAATTTTACCCGCGCGTGGCCGATCAGGCGGTGTGTTTTGGGCTGAAGCTCGGCCTGAATCTGATAATCGTCGACACGGAGGCGGACCTTCTCGGCGGCGGCGGCAGGCAGCGCCAGGGTCGCGAGGCCCGCGAGAAGGACGACAACACACCTCAAGGGCCGTGATGCGTAGGACATGAAAAGTCTCCGGCTAAGTACCCGCTTGTGTTCGATGAATGGGCGGGCAGATAAGATGCGCTCAGGCCAGCTCCGGGCAGAACTGTGACTGCTTTCAACAGATAAATCCGGTCTCTGAACAGGGGAAAATGACATCTGAGCGGCTACTGGCCCACTACTACTTTAACCCAGCGGAGCTTAGTTCGTCGCGGCAGCGGCAAGATTCCGACTCGGAATTGTGCCCGATACGTCCCAAAATGCTTGCTCGTCGCATCCGACGGAGTAAAATTCGCCAAGACAGTTGTGGGAATTCCCGCTGGGTCTTGGTCAAAATTTCCTAGCTCGGCGCTCGGGATATACCTCGAGCGGAGGTCAGTATGCCCATTCTGACCAGGTCGCGCGCACCGGCCGTCGTATCCTGCCTTCTCGTTCTCGCAATCGGAGCATGGGCGCAGTCACCAACGGCCGCCATTGGAAGCATGCTACCGCACGAGAATGCCGGCCTCCCCGGTCCCGCGCTCCCGGCGGCGGAGACCTTTCGCACGCGCGTGGACGAAGTCAACGTGATCTTTACCGTCTCCAACAGCTCGGGGAAGTACGTTAACCAGCTTTCACTCGATGACCTGACGGTGCTGGACGATCAGCGCGCGCCGGAGCGGATCAGTTATTTCCAGCGGCAAAGCGATTTGCCGTTGCGTGTCGGGATTCTGGTAGATCTCAGCGATTCCATCACACAACGTTTCGCCTATGAGAAGAGTGCGGCGGCCATGTTCCTGGAAAAGGTGCTGCGCCCGCAGTTAGACGAAGCATTCATTGTCGGCTTCGCGTCAAGTGTCGTTCTGCACCAGGATTTCACCGGCGACATTGGTTTGCTGTCGAAGGCGATCAAGCAGTTGCGCGCCGGAGGTGACACACGTTTATACGACGCCATCTGCTTCGCCGCGGACAAGCTGGCAAAGGCTCCGGGCCCGGCGACGGCGAGGCGCGCAATCATCCTCATCAGCGACGGCGAGGACACGCGCAGCAAGACGCTGATGTACGACGCGATCCATGCGGCCTTGCGCTCCGAGACCACCATCTTTGTGCTCAGCTCCAACGATATTTCAGGTCAGCAATACCCCCATGGCGAAGCGGTGCTGGAGCTTATTTCGCGTCCCACCGGCGGCGGAGTGTTGCCGGCGCACAGCAAGCCGCAGATTGCGAACGCATTTAACCGGGTGAAGGAAGCGCTGCGCAGCCAGTATGCGATCGGGTACAAGCCGGCAGAGTTCAAGCTGGACGGCAGCTTCCGCAGCATTGAGATCGTGCCGCACCACCATAAACTGCGGGTGCACTGCCGTCGCGGATACTTCGCGCCGCGCGAAACGCAGGAGAGCGCCGTGCATCCAACTAGGCCGTGAGCAATTGAGGATTGCGCAGGCAGGATTTTTGACCTTGCTTTCTTAATTCCCAATCTTTAGTTTGCGCCGGTGAGTGCCGTCAGCACCGCGTCGGCGGCACGATCGGAGGCGCCGGCTGAACCGGCGGGGGCGGCCAGTTTGGCGCGCACCTGTTTCAATCCTTCGAACATCGTCTGCCGGGCGGGACCGTCGACAAGAATTTCATTCAGCCGCGCGACGATACCGTCCGCCGTGAATTTATCCTGCACCAATTCGGGCACGACTTCGCGCCCGACGATCAGGTTCGGCATGGCGAAAAATGGGACGCTGACCAACCGCCGGCCGAGCTTCCAGGTCAGCGGCGTCACGCGATAAACCATGACGAACGGCGTGCCGATCAGCGCCGCTTCCACGGTGGCCGTTCCGCTGGCAATCACCGCTGCCCGAGCCTGCGAGAGCACGATCCGCGCGTCAGTTTCCAGTTTGAGATTCACCCCCGGATCCTGGCCGATGACGCGGTGAATCAGGTCTACCATCCACTTCGAGCTGACGGTGGATGCGACCGGAATGATGAACTGGTACTGCTTGCCGAGCGCGCGCGCCGCCTGCAGCATGGCAGGAATGTTGATGAAGATTTCCTTTTTGCGGCTTCCGGGCAGCAGGGCGATCGGAATTTGAGGCGAGCGCAGTGGCGGTGGCGGGCCGGGCGGGGGCAGGTCGGCAAGCGGGTGGCCGACGTACTCGGCTTCGACACCGCGTTCGCGATACCACGCTTCTTCAAAGGGAAAGATGACCAGCATCCTTCGGACGTAGCGCTTGATCTGCGCAATGCGTTTCGGGCGCCAGGCCCAGAGCTGCGGGCTGACGTAGTAGACGACGGGAATCTTGCGGCGATGGAGCTCGCGTGCAAGGCGGAGGTTCCAGTCGGGAAAATCGATGAGCACGGCGCCGTCGGGCTTGTTGGCGTCGACGGCGCGCAGCAGCTTGCGGAACTCTCCCCACATTTTCGGCAGGCGGGTGACGACTTCGGCGAGGCCGACCACAGCGGTATCTTTGGCGTCCACCACAATCCGGCAGCCGGCGGCGCGCATGCGTTCGCCTCCGACGCCATAACAATCCAGAGAGGGCTCGCGTTGTTTGAGGGCCGCAATCAACTGCGCGCCGTAATTTTCACCGGAGGCTTCCCCGGCGGAGAGCAGAATTTTCACGGTGCATGAAGCATAGCAGCAGCGCCGGGTTTTCACGAACCCGCCAAGGTTGGAGCAGAGCCGTTACACAATCTTCTCGTGGGCGTAGCCGGCGGCGGTCAGAGCGGAGAGCAGCTCTGCGATGTGATCGGGGCCGCGCGTTTCCATGGTGACGTCAATCGCGGTATCTCCCAGGTTGACGCCGTGGTAGGCGCGGTCGTAGGAAGTCTCCACAATGTTGGCGCGGTGCTGGGCAAGAATTCCGGTCAGCTTGTGTAGAGCGCCGGGATAATCGCCGAGATGTACGCGCAACCGCACCAGGCGCCCGTCTTTGACCAGGCCGCGCTCGATGATGCGGGCCAGCAGAGTGACGTCGATATTGCCGCCGCAAACCAGCACGGCGACGCGCTTGCCGTTGACTGCGACCTTGCGGTTCAGCAGGGCAGCGAGGGCGGCGGCTCCAGCGCCTTCCGCCAGCGTCTTCTCGCGCTCCAGCAGGAGGAGGATGGCATTGGCGATCTCTTCTTCTTCGACGGTAACGATGTCGTCCACGTAGCGCTGGACCAGGGGGAGCGTTCTGTCCCCGGCGCGGCGCACGGCGATGCCGTCGGCGATGGTAATGGCGGGGTTGAGCGTGACCGGCTTGCCTTCGGCGAGGGCAACTTTCATGGACGGCAGGCGTGAGGTCTGCACCCCCACGATGCGCACCTTACTGTTAATTTCTTTTACCGCGCAGCCGATGCCGCCGATCAGTCCTCCGCCGCCGATGGGCACGATGATCATGTCCAGGTCGGCATGCTGTTCCAGCAGTTCGAGCGCGATCGTACCCTGGCCGGCGATCACGTCATCGTCGTCAAAGGCGTGGACAAAGGTGAGTTGGTCCTCGCGGCTGAGCCGGAGAGCTTCTTCGTACGCCTCGTCGTAGTTGGTGCCGTGAAGAACGACTTCGGCGCCGTAGCTGCGCGTAGCGGACACCTTGATCAGCGGCGTTGCCAGGGGCATGCAGATGGCAGCGCGGATGCCCAGCTTGCCCGCGTGATAGGCAATGCCCTGGGCGTGGTTGCCGGCGGAGGCTGCAATGACCCCGCGCGCCCGCTCCGCATCGCCGAGCAGCAGCAGCTTGTTGAGGGCGCCACGCTCCTTGAAAGAGCCGGTCTTCTGGGCGCTGTCGAGTTTCAGGAAAACGGTGTTGCCGGTGAGCTGGGAGAAAGTTTCCGACTCAGGACAAGGCGAAACCTTCACCGCCTCGCGAATGCGCGACATCGCTGCCAGGATGTCGGGAAGGGTGACCGTCGAGGGTCGAGTTCGAACCGTACTCATTCCGTCAAAGCCTCGCTAACTGGACCGGTCGTGCTGGCTATTGGCAGTTGGTAGCTGGGAATTTACTCCCGAGCTACCAACTACCACTACCAATACTGTTTTTTAATCGTCGCCGCTGACCGGCACGGCCGGACCGCCCAGCTGCGCGGGCGCAATGGCAGGCGAGACTTCCTGGTCCTTGTACTGGAGCTGGTAAAGCTTCCAGTAGATGCCGCGCTGGGTGAGCAGTTGCTGGTGCGAGCCCATCTCGCGCAGGCGTCCCTTGTGCATGACGATGATCTTGTCGGCGCGCTGGATGGTGGACAAACGGTGCGCGATGATCAGCGAAGTGCGCCCTTCGACCAGCCGCGATAGCGCTTCGCGGACGCGCAGCTCGGTTTCGGTATCCACGCTGGAGGTGGCTTCGTCGAGCACCAGAATCTTGGGATTGTGTGCCAGCGCGCGGGCAAATGAGATGAGCTGCTTCTGCCCGGTGGAAAGCGTGCTGCCACGCTCATGCACCGGTTCCTTGAAACCGCCGGGCAGGGAACGGATAAAGTCGGCGAGATTGACGTCCTCGGCGGCGCGCTCCACTTGCTCGTCAGTGACGTGCTCGGAACCGAGGCGAATGTTCTGCTCCACGGTTCCCGTGAACAGGAACGGATCCTGCAGCACCACGCCGAAGCGGCGGCGCAGTTGGGTGAGGTCCAACTCGCGCACGTCCACGCCGTCAATGCGGACGGCGCCCTTCTGCACGTCGTAAAAGCGCAGCAGGAGAGAGATCATGGTGGTCTTGCCGGCGCCGGTATGGCCCACGATGGCGGCCGTCTCGCCGGGTTCGACGGCGAAGCTGACGTCCTTCAGCACCCAGTCCGGTTCGCCAGCGTTGGGGTTCAGCTCGCCATCAGCGTTTCGCTCCGGCACGGTGCGGTAGTAAAACCAGACGTGGTCGAACTCGATGCGTCCGGGCCCGGTTACGTGTTTCACCACTGCCGGGGACTGGATGTCGACGGTCGTATCCAGCAACTTGAAGATGCGCTCGCTCGACGCCATCGCCGACTGCAGGATGTTGTATTTTTCGCTCAGGTCCTGGATGGGCCGGAAGAAGCGCTGCGCGTACTGCATGAACGCGACCAGCACGCCGAGGGTGGTGATACCGCGGACCGTTTGCGAGCCGCCAAACCAGATCACGGCGGCGATCGCCACCGAGGACAATACTTCGACCACGGGATAATAGAAGGCGTAGGCGAGAATCGCGTCCTTGAACGCCTCCATGTGGCTGGCATTGATCTTCTCGAATTTGTCGTAGGCGCGCTTCTCGCGGTTGAAAAGCTGGAGCACCAGCATGCCGCTGACATGCTCCTGGAGATAGGAGTTAATGCGCGCGATGGCAGTGCGGATCCGGCGATAGCTATCGCGGACGTGCTTGCGGAAGATCATGGTCGCCACCATGATGAGAGGCAGCACAGAGAAGGTGATCAGCGCCAGGCGCCAATCCATCTTCAGCATGATGGCAACGATGCCGGCGAGCACGAAAATGTCCTCGAAGATAGCCACCACGCCGGAGGTGAACATTTCGTTGAGCGCGTCCACGTCGGTGGTGACGCGGGTTACCAGCCGGCCGACCGGGTTCTTGTCGTAGAAGCCGATATGCATGCGTTGCAGGTGGCGGAAAATCTGGCTGCGCAGGTCAAACATGACCTTCTGCCCGGTCCACTGCATGAAATAGGTCTGCAGGAACTCCAGGAAGAAACCGAACACCAGCAGGCCGACGTACATGGCGCCGATCTGCGCGATGCCCAAGAGCGGCTGCGAACTGAGGAAGCGATCCAGGAGGCCGTGGCTGCCGCGAACCGTGGTGGGCGCCAGGTATTTGTCAATGGCGGTCTTGGTGAGGTACGGACCGACCACATCGGCGGCCGATTTCAACACGATCGCCGCCAGGGCCAGCGCCACCTGCCACTTGTAAGGGCGCAAGTAGCCGAGCAGCCGCTTCATCAGACGGCTGTCATATGCCTTTCCCAGGACTTCTTCTTCGTGGATATTGGCCGCCATTGGTTCTAGGTTATCAGACGAGATCGACCCGCTCGCGGATGGAAAAAGACTGGTGGTTAACCAAAACCGACTCGAGGTACAACACTTTAACCACCAAGGGCACGAAGGTACACGAAGGAAAACACTCTGAAGTTTCGAGGCTCCGACAGAGATCGCAGCTGGAAAGGCCTGTGCTGTTCCCTGGTGTCCTGCGTGCCCTCGCTGGTTGGTTTTTCCGTCTTCAGGGTTGTTCTTCCTTCGCGTGCGCCACCTAGCCGAAGCGGCTAATCGCTTGATTCTGTATCATTTTGAATCGCAATCGATTCATATGATGCTTGACTTTGAGGGGCAAACCTTGGGATAACTACCTAGGTCCAACTGGGCTGGTTTGGGGGTGTTGTCGGGGTTGGCTGAAGTAAGAGTTCAAGAGGGCGAGTCCTTAGAGAACGCCTTACGCAGATTCAAGAGGAAAGTCCAGCAGGAGGACATTATCAAGGAGGTCAAGCGGCACTCCTTTTATCTCAAGCCGGGCGAGAAAAAGCGCGCGAAGGAAGCGTTGGCACGAAAACGCAGCCGCAAGAAAGCGCGCAAGGAGCAGGACTAATTTAAGCAACGCGGGCCGCAGTCACTCCCCCCTGGCGGCCCGTTCTACTTATACCCGCTCACCGTGGCGGGACGCGAAGCGTCGCATTCATATTCCGAGGCGGCATCATTCGTTGTATCGTACGCTCGCTGCGGAGGCGAGCCGGGCCAGCAGGATCCCACGGTTCAGAAAGACGGCCGTGGGAGGGACCAAGGGCTCATCCTATCCGGCACGGGCAGGCGCGGGATAGGGACCCTGAAGGGAGTAAGGTTCGATGGAATTCCAGGACAAGGTGCTGAAGTGCATTGATTGTGGCGCCGATTTCGTTTTTACCGCCGGGGAGCAGCTGTTCTTCCACGACAAGCAGTTCAAGAACGAGCCCAAGCGTTGCAAGCCATGCAAGGCCAAGCGTGCCGGTATGCTGGGGACCGCCACCCCAGGCAGTTATCCCAAAGTGGAGACCCGGACCGTCTGTTCGCAATGCGGAAAAGAAACCACGGTTCCCTTTAAGCCGACGCAGGGACGCCCGGTGTTTTGCCGGGAATGCTTTCAGTCCAAGCGTACTTCGGCCGCTAGCGCCTGACATTCTGACAGTCTCTGGCGGTGTCACTTAGGCAGAACGCCCGGGGAGTGCGTTCGAGAGAGTGGAAGTGTGCGCTTCGACGCGCAGAGAATCCCGCCGGCGTTTTTCATTCTTATTCCAGAAAAAAATCAGGCGAGCCTAGCCGGCTCTCTTCACATCGTTGCGTGAGCGCGACGAACCAGACTTGTTGTTGGAGGCGGCGGCCGCCGACCGCTTCTGGTCTTCATGAGAGATCAGAAGCGCCTCGATCTGGCGCAGCAAGTCCTGGGTATTGACGGGCTTGACGAGCAGAGACTGAGCGCCCTTGCTCTTCCAATCGCTGCCCAGCGAGGGATACGCGGTGAGGATCGAGGTGGCGGGATTGTAGGGCTTTTGCTTGGCGGCGCGGATCACGTCATAGCCGGCGGTTTCGGTCTCCATTCGCATATCGGTGATGACCATCTGGAACACGCCGCCGTCAAGTTTCTGCACCGCTTCGCGCCCGGAGGAAGCGGTTTCAACCTCGAAGCCGTTCATTTCCAGGATCGCTTTCAGAGTAAGCAATATGGCGAGTTCGTCATCCACCAGGAGGATGCGACGTTTCATTGAACGACCCCCACAGATCCAAGCTGCCGGTGCCTTGAGATGCGCCGAACGCCGGCGTTAGTTGTAAGTAGCTGCCGTAAACATTGGGGCGCAAAAGCTGCGGGTATAATACCATTCGTGCCGGGCTTTTACGTCGAAAACTTTGGCTGCCGCGCCACCCAGGCGGACGGCGCCGCCATCGAAGGTCAGCTTCTGGAGCGGGGTCTGAGGCGGGTGCCCGGACCCGACAGCGCCGAAGTTGTTGTGCTCAATACCTGTACGGTAACCGCGTCGGCGGACCAGGACGTGCGCGCCGCTATCCGCCGCATTCATCGAAAAAATCCGAATTGTAAGATTCTCGTGACCGGCTGTTACGCCCAGCGCGCCCCCGAGGAACTGGCGCAGCTGCCCGGAGTCAACTGGGTAGTCGGCAACTCTCACAAACATCAGGTGGCTAGCGTCGTCTGCGGCTCGACTGCATTCATTCCGTTGCACAGTGTGTCCACCCTCCACGACCCGCGCGGTGCGCAGGTGATCGTGGGGGATATCTTTGCCCATACCGAGCTGATGGCGGCACCCGTCTTCGATGGCGGCGGGGAAAAGACGCGCCCCAACCTTAAAGTCCAGGACGGCTGCGACAATCGTTGTTCCTTCTGCATCATCCCGTCGGTGCGCGGCGCCAGCCGTTCGCTGCCGAAGGCAGAAGTCCTGTCGCAAGTTGGCGCGTTGCTTGCCCGCGGCTTCCGCGAAGTGGTCATTTCCGGGATCAACCTGGGCCGCTGGGGTCGCGATTTGACGCCGCCAAATCGTTTCGCCAACCTGGTGCGCTCCATCGTTGAGCAGACTGAGCTGGAAAAACTCCGCATCAGCTCCGTGGAACCGATGGATTGGACGCCGGAGTTGATTGACCTGGTGGCGGGTTGCGAACGCATTGCCAAGCATGCGCATGTCCCCTTGCAGTCGGGCAGCGATCGCGTGCTGCGGGCCATGCACCGCAAGTATCGTCCGTGGCATTACGAGGAAAAAATCTGCCGCATCCGCGATGCCATGCCCACGGCCGCGATTGGCGCCGACGTGATGGTCGGCTTTCCGGGCGAGACCGATTTCGATTTCGAAGCCACGCGGCGCATGATCGAACAGCTCCCGCTCACCTACCTGCACGTGTTCACCTACTCATCGCGTCCCGGAACGGCTTCGGCGGCGATGGCCAGGCAGGTGCCCGTGCAGGTGGCGCGCGAACGCAATCGCGTGCTGCGCGAACTGGCGGCGCAAAAGAAGGGCGAGTTCATGCGTTCTTTCATCGGCCGCCAACTGCCCGCGATCACGCTCAGCGCCGCCAACCAGGAGTCCACCGAAGCTCTTACCGACAATTACTTGAAGGTACGCCTGGCGGGACGGCACGGCGCCAACCAGTGGGTGGGAGCGCAGGTGCAGGAAGTTCGCGCTGAAGAACTGCTCGCCACGGTGGTCTGAACAGTTAAAATCCTCCAAGCTTGAAATGTACCTGCTGCTCCGCTGGGGAGGCCCTATGAATAACCGGCAGTTGCTGGCATTCGCCGCTCTGATCCTGTTCTCGCTTGCTGCTTCAGCCGACACCAAAATTAAGACACGCCATACCGCCATGGGCCACAGCAGCGAAGGCACCGTGTACATCAAGGGCGCGCGCGAGCGCACCGAGATGAATGTGGGCGCGGGGCCTGGTTTTGTCACGGTGACGCAATGCGATCAGAAGCGCATTATCACCATTAACCCGCAGGCGAACACCTGCATGGTGATGCCGCTCAGCGATGACGCGGGTGGCGGCGCGCCTGCCGCTCCCGCATCCCCCGCCCCTTCCGCCGAACCCAGCCGTAAGGGCGGCACCATCATTTTCAACGTGAATACGGTGGACACCGGCGAGCGCCAGAAGATGCTGGGCCTGACGGCGCGCCACATCAAGATGACGATGAACGCCGAATCCAGCCCGGACGCCTGCTCGAAAACCAGCATGCATACCGAGAGCGACGGCTGGTACGCCGACCTGGCGCCGCAACTGTCATGTTCCATGGGCATGACGCCTCCACCCTCCCGCAGCAGTGGCGGCCGTTCCGGTTGCCAGGACACGGTACGTTTCAAGCGCACCGGGAGCGGACACCCCGGATATCCTTTGAAACAGACCACCACCATCCAATCCGAGGGACACAGCTTTACCACCGTCTCCGAAGTGGTGGAACTGACCAGCTCTCCCCTGGACGCTTCGCTGTTCGAGATGCCCGCCGGATGCAAGGTCGTCACCAGCTACCAGGAACTGATGAATATCGGCGGCATGGTAGCGGGAATGATGGGCGGCGAGCGTCCGCCGGCGGCAACGCCGCCAGCAGCAGCTTCCAAGCCGGAGCCACCTGCCCCGGCCGCTCCGGTCGCTGCGCCGGCGCCCGTTCTGACCGCCAAGGGCAGCGGGGTTACCCGCGTCGGCGTGGTGAAGATCAACGACGGCAGTGGGCAATACCTGCCGACCGAAAATCTGCGCATCAATCTCATGAGCGAGGTCACACTTCGCCAGATGGAAGCGGTTCCGCTCGATGCTGACGGGACTGAGTCCGTGGCGGCCGAAGCCGCGGCAAAGCAGTGCGATTACATCCTTTACACCGACGCCAGCCAGGTGAAGGCTCCCGACGCCGGCGGTATCGTCTTACCGGCGGCGTTAAAGGGCGTTGCGCTGGACAAGACCAAGTACCAGGCGCTGCTGGCCATGACGGTATATCGGGTCGGGAAGCCGCAACCGGAGCTGAAGCAGGTGCCGCTGGCGGCTGACGGAGAGCAGTTGGGTGTCAACGCGGTGATGGCCGCATTTGAGAAAGAGGCGGACCAACTCGCCGAGCAGGTGAAGAAAGATCGCGAACCCGCTAAACCGACAAAGCCGCCCGCCAGAAAGCCGGCGACGACCAAGAAGCGATGAGGACTGGCTGGAGGATAGCGGTCAGTTGCCGGGAAAGCAGATTCGTTCGCGGGCTAGAGCTCGCTCGGAATGAAAAGGGTTTGTGAGCGGCGTGTTGGCATGGCTAATGCCGTGCCCTTCCGGAAGCGATTCACTGCTTGAGCTGGCGCTTAATCACTAAGCACTCATCACTGTTACTTCAGCATTCCGTGCTGGGCGACGGCAATGTTGTCGCGGCTGGAGTTTTTCACTTCGTACATCATCTCGTCCGCCTGGCGGATGATCTCGTGCGCGCTCTTGGCGTCTTCCGGGTAGGAAGCCACGCCGATGGAGGCCCGAACATTCAGATTTAAGCCATCATCTTTGAGGAACGTCCCCTTGCGGAAAGATTCCAGCAGGCGTCGCGCCACGATCAGTCCGGAGTCCTTTCCGGTCTGCGGCAGCAACACCACGAACTCGTCGCCGCCGTAGCGGAAGGCGTAATCGATCAGGCGGAGGTGGCTCTTGATGGTGTAGCCGATCTCGGCCAACAGCTTGCTGCCCGCCAGGTGCCCGTGCGTGTCGTTGACCTGCTTGAAGTGGTCGAGATCGATAAAAAGGACAGTGAATTCGTAGCCGAATCGCGCCGAGCGGTAAACCTCCGATTCCAGTGTCTTGTACAGGTGGCGCGCGTTGTACAAGCCGGTGCAATCGTCGGTGATGGTGAGTTCCTGGATACGCTCCACGGCGCGCGCGTTATCGATGGCGATGGCGGCGTAATCACAAATGGCGCGCAGGAAGAACATCTCGCTATCGCTGAAGCTCGACATCGGCACGTTGATGAGCTGGATGACGGCCAGCACCCGGTGTTTCGATTTCAGGGGGATGCAGATGATGGAGCGCGTCTCCCACTTGGTCATTTCGTCGATGCGCTTGGCAAATCGCGGGTCGGTGTAGACATCGGGCACAATGAGCGGCTCGCCATGCTTGGCCACCCACCCGGCAATGCCTTCGCCCATCTTCAAACGCACCGTGCGCAGAGCGTCGGCAGCGTCTCCTACCGCGATGGCGAAATAAAGCTCTTCCGCGCTCTCGTCCACCATTAATAAGGACCAAGTGTCGGGGCGGAAATACTCCGCCACTTTTTCCATGATGGTTTGCAGGATGGAATCCAGGTTGAGCGAGGAGGTCAGCGCCTTGGCGACCTCATGAAAGATCGAGAGCTCTTGAACATGCCGCTTACGGTCGGAGGCAGCAAGCTCGCTCATAGTGGAGTGTCCCAAGTTCACTGGCGGCATTATAAGGGTAATCTTCGCCCATTCAATTGCAGAAGCGTTACTCCGGTCACCTTGCCGGTACACGTACGAGAGGGACCCAACCCCCCTTCCAACGTTGGTATATAAGGTTTTTTCTTTGACACGGTTGGAAGGCAAACCTATGATGGCGGCGATTTTGTGTGCCGTTTTTCGCCGCCTTTTCTATGAGATCGGGGATGCCGCGTGGGATCATTTGGCGATCGATTACACCGTGAACGCGAACTGCGCGGCATCACGCTGGAAGAAATAGCCGAAGCCACCAAGATCGGAACCCGGTCGCTACGCGCTCTCGAGGAACAGGACTTCGATAAGCTTCCCGGCGGAATTTTCAACCGGGGTTTCGTACGCGCCTACGCGCGTTACCTGGGCTTGGACGAGGACCAGGCGGTCGCTGACTACCAGACGGCAATAAATGAAGCTGCCGCCGCCGGTAACCTTAGCCGGCAGGAACCTGCCGTCCCGCCCCCGACAGTGGGGGAGCCGATCGCCGAAGCCGAACAGCGGGAGCCGCTTCATCTGCCACTAGGCGCCATTCTGACGTTCATGCTTATTGTCGCTCTTCTGATCGCTGGATGGCGCTACTACGCGAAGTACGGGGTGCCGAAAGTGGGACCCGTCCGTGCCGCCGGACAGCAACATCCGCCAGCGCCAAGATCTAGCGGGACGCGTTACGCGGCTGATGCGGTCGAACCCGCAAAGGCGGACATGGCTCAAGCCGCGAAAGCAGAGGCGGCCCAGCCGGTACAGGCCACCGATCTACAAGCTTCCAGCGCGCACGCAGTCCAGCCTCTCACGGCAACCACCGCCAGCTCATCGTTGAACGCGCGAGAGTTCGTGATCAGGGTGAAGGCGAAGGAAAATTCCTGGCTTTCGGTTGTCGCTGATGGCAAGCAGGTCATGTCCGGCGAACTGGCCGCGGACTCGGAAAGGTCTTTCCATGCCCATCGGGACGTGGTGCTGAAAACAGGCAACGCGGCCGGCATCGAGTTGTTCCACAACGACAAGCTCTTGCCGCGGCTGGGAGAAAACGGCCAGGTAAAGACGGTTGAATTCACTCCCACTGGCGTGCGCCGATAGCCTGAACGTTGTCACGGCCTGGTTCGAGATCCTGTGCACCGGGACCACTCCAGGAACGCATTCGGTGCCGAAAACTCGCACTTCACTGCGGAAGTCGTGCCGCTCTGTTACCTTCGTGCATTAATGGGAGCGACAAAGAGCGTTGCGGTCACCCCAACCGTCTGGTAGTTTAAGGACTACAAAAAAATGTTTTTCCAGCGGTTTTCCCGCCCGTAATGCTTGCAGCAGGAGGATGATTTGCCAGCCAAGAATCGTTTTTTGTTTACCTCGGAATCGGTGACCGAGGGCCATCCCGACAAGATTGCCGACCAGATTTCCGATGCCATCCTGGACGCGTGTTTTGAGCAGGATCCCTACAGCCGGGTCGCTTGCGAGACCCTTACCGCCACCGGTCTGGTTGTCATCGCCGGAGAAATTACGACCAAAGCCTACGTGGATTTTCAGACGCTGGTGCGCGGCGTGGTTGCTTCCATCGGTTATGACAACGCGTTGTATGGCTTCGATTCCAACACCTGCGCGGTGATTTCCAGCATCAACAAGCAATCGGGCGATATTGCCATGGGCGTGGACACCGGCGGCGCCGGCGACCAGGGCATGATGTTCGGCTACGCCAGCAATGAGACCCCGGAACTGATGCCCACCCCGATTTCCCTCGCCCACAAGCTCTGCCGCAGGCTTTCCACCGTCCGCAAGAATGGCACACTCCCGTACCTCCGCCCCGACGGAAAATCGCAGGTCACGGTCGAGTACGACGAAAACCACAAGCCGGTGCGGGTGGACGCAGTCGTCGTCTCCACGCAACATGCCGAGACTATCGGCAACGAGGAACTCCGGGCCGATATCTTGAAGCACGTCATTCAAGCCACCATTCCGGCCCAACTCCTCGATGCCGACACCAAGTACCACATCAACCCGACGGGCCGGTTCGTGATCGGCGGCCCCATGGGCGATACCGGTCTAACCGGGCGCAAGATCATTGTTGACACCTACGGCGGCATGGGACGCCACGGGGGCGGCGCATTCAGCGGCAAAGATCCGACCAAGGTCGACCGCTCGGCTGCTTACATGGCGCGCCACATCGCCAAGAACATCGTGGCCTCCGGGCTCGCTGACCGTTGCGAAGTCCAATTGGCCTATGCCATCGGAGTTGCCGAACCGGTGAGCGTGCTGGTGGATAGCTTCGGCACTGGCAAGATTGCGGACGAAACACTCCAGCAACTGGTGCGCGCGAATTTTCAGCTTACCCCGCGCGGTATCATCGATTCGCTCAAGCTGCGCCGCCCGATTTACCGCAAGACGGCCGCCTATGGCCACTTCGGCCGCGATGACAGCGACTTCACCTGGGAAACAACCGACAAGGCCAAGGCGCTGCGCGAGCAGGCCACGGGCGCGTCGCAAGGCACGGCACAGGCCGCCAGGAAATAGTTTCAGGAGCCAGGAGTCGGGAGTCAGCGGTTGACGACTGGCTCCTGACTGCCGACTCCTTCGACAGAAATCAAACCGTCAAAGTAAATTACAGGAGCATATGGCTACTTCACCCGCTCAAGTCGCCTGCGACGTCAAGAACATGGAATTGGCCGACATAGGTAAGAAGCGTATTGACTGGGCCAACCAGTCGATGAAGGTCCTGCAAATCATTCGCAAAGACTTCATCAAGACGCAACCACTGAAGGACGTCCGCATCTCGGCGTGCCTGCATGTGACCGCGGAAACGGCGAACCTGGCGATTACCCTGCGCGACGGCGGCGCCGAGGTGGCTCTGTGCGCCTCTAACCCGCTCTCTACCCAGGACGACGTGGCCGCCTGCCTGGTGCGCGACTACAACATCCCGGTGTTCGCCATCAAGGGCGAGGACAACGACACCTACTACTCGCACATCATGGCGGCGCTCGACCACAAGCCGAACCTGACCATGGACGACGGCGCCGACCTGGTCACCATCGCGCTGACCAAGCGCAAGGACGTTTTGGCGAATGTCTTCGGCGGCACCGAGGAGACGACCACCGGCGTAATCCGCCTGCGCGCCATGGCGAAGGAAGGCGTGCTCGCTTATCCCATCATCGCCGTCAACGACGCCGACACCAAGCACCTGTTTGATAACCGCTACGGCACCGGGCAATCCACCATCGACGGCATCATCCGCGCCACCAACTTCCTGCTGGCCGGATCCAAGTTCGTGGTGGCCGGTTACGGTTGGTGTGGTCGAGGCCTGGCCAGCCGGGCCCGCGGCCAGGGCGCCGAGGTCATCGTCACCGAAGTGGAACCGACGCGCGCGCTGGAAGCGGTGATGGACGGCTACCGCGTCATGTCGATGGCAGACGCGGCCAAGATCGGCGACGTTTTCTGCACCGTGACCGGCAATAAGAGCGTCATTCGCTCCGAGCACTTCGAGCAGATGAAGGACGGCGCCATCATCAGCAACTCTGGCCACTTCAACGTCGAGATTGACATCCCGGCGCTGGAAAGAATGTCCTCCGCCAAGCGCACGACGCGCAACTTTGTCGAGGAGTATTCATTGAAGGACGGCCGCAAAATCAACCTGCTAGGCGAAGGACGTCTGATCAACCTGGCGGCGGCGGAAGGTCATCCGCCATCGGTCATGGACATGAGCTTTGCCGACCAGGCGCTGTCGGTAGATTACCTGGTCAAGAACCACAAGAGTTTGGAGAAGAAGGTTTATACCGTGCCGGCTGAACTCGACAAGCGCGTCGCCAAGCTGAAACTCGAGTCCATGGGAATCAAAATCGACCGCCTCACTCCGGAGCAGGAAGAATACCTGGCAAGCTGGAGCGAAGGAACCTAAGCAGGCTTCAAGCTTCAGGAAGAGCACAATCCGATGACCTAGCCCGGCCACCATCGGCCGGGTTTTTTTCTTCGCGCCAGCCAAAAGCTAATAACAAACACCTGGCCGTCCACTCCGCGCATCCCAACTATTAAGGAGGAACTCATGCTGGGAGGTCATCTTGTCCGTCTCATCGAGCGCCACGCCGACGAACTCGCCGAAGGGCTGATGAAGAAGCTGCGCAGTTCCGACCGTACCGCGGCATTCCGTAACGTGCCGCAGGAGGAACTGAACAGCGGCGCTCGCGAAATCTATACCAATCTCGGCGACTGGCTTCTTACCAAGACGGAGAGCGACATCGAACTCCGCTACACACAACTGGGAAGCCGCCGGGCCCGGCAGGGTGTCCCGCTGACGCAGTTCTTGTGGGCGATCATGGTCGGTAAGGAACACCTGTTCGCCTTCCTGCAGCGCGAGGGGTTCGCCGAAGGCGTGGTGCAGCTCTACGGCGAATTGGAACTCTTGCAGTTGCTCGATCAGTTCTTCGATCGCGCCCTCTATTACGCCGCCGTTGGCTACGAGCACGCGCGCACGAGCAAAGCCGCATGAAGAAAACGTACAAGGTGAAGAGTCGAATTGTGTAAAGCGCCCTTACTTTGCCCGATTACCCGATTCGCCTTTTTACTTTCTCGCTACTTCTTCATTTCCGCGAAAGTCATGTTCCTTGCCGGGCTACCGGTGCGCTCTTTCCATTTGCTGAAGAGCTGCACGTATGAATCCGTGATGTACTGCGATTCCGAGATGCCCAGCGCGCGCGCCGTTTTGTCGATCCACTCGGGAGGACCCTCGATTTCCCCGTAATTGCCGATCGGCGTCTCGTCGAGGACGACGTGTCCCGCGCTGTCGCTCCACTCGCTGCGGAATTTTTCGTAGCGGAAGCTGGGCGCGAAGCCAAGCGCGGTGAGGATTTCCTCCATACGTCCTCCGTCTTCCACTGCGGTTTCCGTCTCCGCGCGCGTCTTGTGACGCCCCGCCTTGCCCGGCCCCTTGTGAGTCAGCTTCCATCCATCACCGTACTTGCGCAGTCGCAGCAACTCGCCCCGACTCCTGAGCGCTCCGTCCGGCAGGTCATACAGGGTATTCATCTCATGCGTACGCGCCGTCTCGCGGCGGAATCCCAGTTCACGCAGATTGCGTTCTATTTCGCCCACGTCATCCAGCGCAAACTTGATCTCGACTTCATTCGCGGACGCCATGACGCCAGCATAGCATTGCAGGTGGTCCGCAATTTGCCGTACTATCGCCGCCCCAGGAGGTCCGGATGAAAAAGATTGTTGTGCTGCTCGCGATGATCATCGTCGCCGGCGTCTCGCTCTCCGCGCAGGCCACGCCGGCGAAGGACGCAGCGCCATCGGCCCGCCGCCACATCAACCTGCCTAAGCCGGTGCAGGCGCCGTTCAGCGACGCCGTCCTCGCCGGCAACACGCTGTACATCGCCGGCCGCATCGGCGTTGACCCCAACACCGGCAAACCGCCGGAAGCGATCGAGCAGGAAATTCACATCGTGCTCGACGGCCTCAAGTCCGTACTTGCCGAGGCCGGGATGACCATGGAAGACCTCGTCTTCGTCCAGGTCTTCTGCCCCGACCTCTCGCTCTATGGAAAGTTCAACGACATCTACAAGAGCTACTTCGGGCGGGAGTACCCGGCGCGAGCTTTCGTCGGTTCGGGGCCGCTGCTGCGCGGCGGGCACTTCGAGATCAATGGGATCGCGGTGAAGCGCTAAACGCTACAATGGAGCCATGCGGAAACAGTTCGCGCTCATACTACTCGTCCTGACGGTTGCTCTCGGCCTCCGCGCCGACGACAAGTACGCCAACCTCTCCTTTGTCGTGGTGAAGGCGGACAACGGCAAGCCCGTGCGCAATGCCGCGATCGTGCTTCATCCGGTCAAGAAGGATGGAAAACAGGCCTACTCAGGCCTCGAACTCAAAACCGACCCCGACGGCAAGGCCAGCTACGCGGGCGTTCCTTTTGGCAAGCTGCGCATTCAGGTCCTGATGCGTGGATTCCAGACTTACGGCGAGGACTTCGAAATCAATCAACCCAACCAGGAAATCACCATCAAGCTTCACCGTCCCAAGCCGCAGTACTCGATTTACGATAACAAGCCTGCGACGGAAGAAAAGAAGCAGGACGAAAAGCCGAAATGAGTACCTGGGTAGCTGAGACGCAATTTCTTTGATTTAGAGGTGTGACGTACTTAGGCGCTGAGGTACTACTCTTCACAACTGCTTCCGCAGCTCCCGCCGCAGAATTTTTCCCGAGGGATTTCTCGGAATCGCGGTTACGAACCGCACCTCGCGTGGCTGCTTGTAGCCGGTCAGCCGCTCGCCCACGTATCCGCAAATCTCAGCTTTCGTCTTGTCGGTGGATGGCACGCCTTCGCACAAGACGATAAACGCGCAAGGAATCTCGCCGGCCGCATCATCTTGCTTGCCTACAACGCCGCAATCGCGCACTGCCGGATGCTCCAGCAACACGCTCTCCACCTCCGCCGGGGCCACCGGAAATCCCTTGTACTTGATCATCTCCTTGCGCCGGTCAACGATGTAGTACAAGCCGTTTTCGTCCCGGCGCGCCACGTCGCCGGAGTAATACCAGCCGTCGCGCAGCACGTCGGCGGTTGACTCGGGCGACTTCCAATATCCCAGCATGAATTGCGGCCCACGCATGACCAGTTCGCCGATCTCGCCCACGCCGACCTCAGTCTCCAATTCCCCAAGCAGACGGCAATCGGTTAACGCCACCGGTTGCCCGATGGAGGTCGGGTTATAGAGCGGCCCCTGCTCGAACCCGACGTGTGTCACCGGTGATGCCTCGGTCATGCCGTATCCTTGCGCGATCTTGATTCCGGTCAGGGAGGTGAAGCGTTTCGCCAGTTCCGGCGCCAGCGGCGCCGCGCCCGATTTCACCCACTTGATCCGATGCTGGCGCGGAAACGCGCCGCCCTCTGCCGCCTGGCAGAAGACGTTCAGCACCGGCGGCACCAGGGGCATGAAGGTGATGCCCTCCTCGGTGAGCAATTGCACGGCGCGGGCGGGATCGAAGCGCGGCATCAGCACCAGCGTGCAGCCCAGCATCAGGCAGGGATTCAGCACCACGTTCAAGCCATAGATGTGGTAGAGCGGCAGGAAACACAGGCAGATTTCCTGCGCGGTAAACGGCGCCGCGTGCGGCCCTACCAACTGGTAGACATTCACCACCAGGTTGTAATGCGTCAGCATCACGCCCTTGGGTAGGCCGGTGGTGCCGCTGGAGAAGGGAAGGGCGGCCAGCATAAGCTCCGGTGGTTTCTCCGGCGACGGCAGCGTTGATGTCGTCGGCCGCAGAAGTTCGGAGAATTCGCTCGTACCAGCAGTGGCATGGCGCGTCGTGTACACGCGCATCAACTCCGGCAGGCCTTCGAGATTGAAACCGGAAATCAGCGCGCCGTCACTCAGCAATATCCTGGCGCCCGAGGTTTCGAGTTGGTATCGCACCTCGCGCTCTTTGTAGCTGGGATTGAGCGGGCTCGGTGTCGCACCCGCCAGGGTAGCTGCGTGATACGCCGCGGCAAACTCCCAGCAATTCGGCAGGAAGATTGCGACGCGTTCGCCCGGCTTCACTCCCGCCGCCACCAGCCCTTGCGCCAGCGCCTCAACCAGGCTTCCGTACTCGGTGTAGGAAATGCGACGCGCGGGGGCGCAGGACGTATCAACCACGGCCGTCTTGCCGCCAAACTTACGGCACGCGCTGAGAACCGCATCGTGAACGTAAACGCCCGCCGGATCAGCGTAGAGCTGCGTGCGCAGGCGTAGCGGGTCAGGTTGAGTTGGAGAGGGCATTCAGGTTCGGTGATTTTGTAACTTGTAACCTGGTAATTGCAAACGTCGTCCCGCCGTTCCGTAAATTACTAAATTACAAAATTACTAAAATCATCTTGCCGCCAGCTTCTTTAGAAACTCCTCTTCATCCATTTCGTACTTGAATGCCTTCCTGCCGTTGATGAACACCACGGGGACCTCGTCGTTAAACTTACGGCGCAACTGTTCATCAGTGTCGATGTCGACCTCGCGCCAGGTGAAAGCGGCGCGATGCACGAGCCGTTCCAGCGACTCCTTCACCACCTCGCAGAGGTGACAGCCGTCACGCGTGTACAAAATGACTACAGGGCCGCTCATGTTTGAGGCTGCCAGGATCACGGTTCAGTGGCCACTTTTCAGTCCGGCAACTTTCTCCTTCACTTCTTCGGCGAACATTGGCTCTTCCGCCTGCAGCGACTCCAGGTTGATCTCGACATTGGCGATGGCGCCCTCCATCGCCGCCGTTGCCAATGCCTTCGCGACCGTCAGGTCCGAAGCCATTTTCGGATTCGTCATCCCGCGCAAGCTTTCCGTAATTCGCGAGACCTCGCGCGCGCGCTCCGCCACCGCCAGCGGGACATTGGTTGCATTGCGCAATGCGGCGTTCACCGCGCCGTTTTTCCCCGCCGAATCCTTCGCCGCCTTGTATGCCTTCACCACCGCGTCATAGGAGGCGGCGTCGGCATCGATTGCGGACTTCAACTCCTCACGCAACTGAGACAGGCGGGCGATCGCATCGCTCAACTCGCGCTCGTAGGGGAGAAAATTTTTCTTTCCGCGAGACATGCCCGCCACCATGTGCGCCAAGCCCGCCGCCATCGCGCCCGCCGCCGCCGACGCGCTGCCTCCGCCCGGGGTCGCGGTCGGGGCCGCCAGTTGCTCGACAAACGGTTCCACGCCCGCGCGCAACCCGCCTACGGCGGTTTTCCCGGCCATCACCGCCGCCAGCCGGTTTTCCAGGATCAGCGAGGAGTCAAAGTTCTCCACCTGGAGAAACCACTCCGCCGCATCTTCCAAGGCTTTTTTCGGAATCAGCCCGACAATTTCGCTGAACGCAGGTAACACCCCGTAGCGCACCGCTTCGCGCTTCACGTACTCGAAGACGCGCGCCACCGTTGTCTGCTCGAAGTCGGTCAAGTTCATGGAAACTTGCGCCAGGCCGCGTACCGGGATACCCATGCCCTTCACGTAGCGCAGGCCGCCGTTGGAGAAGCGCACCGCCTTCGCCACTTTCTTCGCGATCTCCACATCCGGCGTGTTCAGGTAGATGTTGTAAGCGATGAGGAATTTTCTTGCCCCGACCACGGTCGCGCCCGCCGTCGGATGCAGGCGCGGCTCCCCGATATCGGGTTTGCGCGCCGGGTTGCGGGCAATCTCGTCGCGAATGCCCTCGAACTGCCCGCGCCGGATGTTTTCCAGGTTCTGCCGCTCCGGCGTTGCGGCCGCCGCCTCGTACAAGTACACCGGAATCTGGAATCGCCGCCAGATCTCTTCGCCCACCTTGCGCGCGATGGCCACGCAATCTTCCAGCGTGACGCCGTCAATCGGAATGAAGGGAATCACGTCGGCCGCGCCCATCCGCGGATGCGCTCCCTGGTGCCGGGTCAGGTCGATGAGTTCGGCGGCCTTGCCGACGCCGCGAATCGCCGCTTCGCCGATGTTTTCCCGGTTGCCTGCCAGCGTGATCACGCAGCGGTTGTGGTCCGCGTCCATTTCGCGATCAAGCAGGTAAACGCCAGGTATCCTCATAGCCTCGATGATGGCGTCAACCTTTGCCTTGTCGCGGCCTTCGGAAAAGTTCGGTACACACTCCACGAGCGTGGACATAGCGGATTAGGATACATCTTCTTGGCTTTCGCCTATCGGCTTTCGGCCATCGGCGGTCGCCTTGTGTGACACGAACCTCTTCATCTGCCCCTGGTTACCGATCACCAAACCCGACGGCCGCCTTACGATGGACCGATCGCCGACAACCGGGAACCGCTTATCCTCCGCCCCTGTACTAAGGTTTCCCCGACCCTCGGAAGTAAGCCATCTCACGTACTTTCCCGGCGGCGATTTCCGCTACAATGTGAGCAGAACCGGGTTCCAACCAAAAGCAGGCAAGTACCATCTGGATGACTAAGAACTATTCTCGCGAGGTCGCATGAAGCGGATACTTTGTCTTTGCGTGTTGCTGCTGGCCGCATTACCGCTGGCAGCGGTGCCGCTGGGCACGTCGGCGCGTGCCGTCATCCCCGCTGACATTCAGCAGATCATTTCCGTCGATTATCGCGCGCTGAAGAGTTCGCCGACAGCGCTTGCCCTGAAGGCGCGCGTTTTGCCGGACCAGTTGAAGGAGTTTGAAAGCTCGCTGAAGGGGGTGGGCATCGATCCCGAGAACGACGTTGAGCAACTTACCTTCGCGTCGTTCCGTGACGGCAAGACGATTCACATCATCGGCCTCGCGCAGGGAACTTTTCCTACTAAGAAAATCCTGGCGAAGATGAAACTGAAGAAGGTCAAAGCGCTGAAGTATCGCGGCAACGATCTGTATTCCATGTCCGGCGGGCAGGACATGACCTTCCTCGACGATTTCACCATGCTTTTTGGCCTGCCGGCGGCCATCAAGGCCGCGCTCGACGCCCGCGATGGCGAAGCCCCGGCGCTCACCAGCAATTCCAAGGTGTCCGATAACATCGTCGCCGTCGATGCCGGTTCCGTGTGGAGCGTTCTGGATGCGCAGGGGACGCAGAACATGCTGCACTCCACCCTGGGCGATGCCGCCAAACTCGCCGACTACGACATGGTCCGCAATCGCCTGCTCGGCTCGCGCTACACCATGGACTTCAACAACGGCGTGAACTTCAATCTCAGCGTGGTGACCTCCGACAACATGACGGCCGCCACCCTGGCGTCGCTGCTCAAGGCGGGGGTACTGTTTCGCAAGATGAACGCGCAGGGTGTAGAGAAGACGGCGCTGGACAGCGTGACCGTAGATTCCGACAGCGCCAACCTGAAATTGAGCTTCAAGTCCGACGAAAAGAAGTTCCAGTCCCTGGTGCAGTCGGATTTGTTCTCGTCTGTGATTCGATAACCAGGGTTCGAGCGGCGGAATCGACTCCGCCGCTCCTGACCTGCCTCTTCTCACCTCATCCCAACTCTGCTTCCGCAGCAACTCCCGATGTTTTCAGCAGCAGTTCCCCATAGTTTCCGCAAGCCATCTAACTATTGGTCAAACCGAAAAATGTTCGTGCGGGCCTTGTAAGGCCCGCTGTTTGTGCCGCGCCAACTGGGCCAGCGGAAAGGACTTTTGCATGTTTGAAGACATGTTGATCGACGAAAAGATCAAGACACACCGAGGCAAGACCACGATCCTCTCGTTCATCTTGCAGATGTGCCTGGTGACGTTCCTGGTCATCATTCCGCTGCTGTTCACGCAGGCGCTTCCGACAAGGTTGTTGACCAGTTCGCTGGTGGCGCCGCCACCGCCGCCCCCACCGCCACTTCCGGCCGGAGCGGCGAGCGCAGCGCGTCGCGTGGAGCAGACGCAGGTGAGGAGCGAAATGGAAGTCCCCCTCAAGATTCCGCAGCGGGTTACGACGGTAAAAGACTTGCCGCAATCGGACCAGATCGCGGACGCGGCGCCGGCGGCGGGCGGCGTGGTGGGTGGCGTTCCTGGCGGAGTTGAAGGCGGAACCGTGGGCGGCGTAATGGGGGGCGTCCTGGGCGGGGTTGGCGCCGCAGTGCCAAAACTGGCCGCGCCCAACCGGGTGAAGGTGTCCTCAGGCGTAACGCAAGGGCTGCTGATCCATCAGGTGAAGCCGGAATATCCGGCGGTGGCGAGGAGTTCGGGCATACAGGGAACGGTGGTGCTGCAAGCTGTGATCGGCAAAGATGGGCGCGTGAAAGAGGTCCGCGTTGTCAGCGGGCAGCCGATGTTGGCGCAGGCGGCCACAACCGCTGTCAAGCAGTGGCAGTACAAACCATACGTGCTGAACGGACAGCCGGTGGAAATCGAGTCCACGGTCACCGTCAATTTCAAGCTCGCTTCGTAAGAGCGGGATACTGTCGTGGTTGTCAGGGTCCTTTCCAGCTACATGGCTGGAACTGGACCCTGAAACTTTTTCGCCGGCAGGGAATCCGATCCGGAACAGACATGCTGTTCGAAGGCAACGAGCGCAAAGAACGCGAACACGAGATGCGACGAGCCGGGCGCTTGCCTCCAGGGCAATCACTCACTCTGAAATGGCCGGTGCTGCAGTATGGATCGGTGCCTGGTTTCGATGCCGCGAAGTGGGATTTTCGCGTCTGGGGACTGGTGGCGAGCCCGCTGCGGCTTTCCTGGGAAGAGTTCAACCGGCTACCGAAGTCACAAGTCAGCAGCGACTTCCACTGCGTGACGCGCTGGAGCCGCTTCGACAACACATGGACCGGCGTGCTGTTCCGCGAGGTTCTGAAGCAGGTTCAACTCCACCCGGAGGCGAAGTACACGCTGGTTCACGCGGAACAGGGTTACACCGCGAACATCCCGCTTGCCGATCTCGATCGCGACAATGTTCTGTTTGCGACACATCATGACGGTGAACCGCTGACGGCGGAGCACGGGTATCCGCTGCGCCTGATCGTTCCGCATTTGTACGCTTGGAAATCGGTGAAGTGGGTTCGCGGCCTGGAATTTCTCGACCATGAGCAGGCAGGTTTTTGGGAGCAGAACGGGTATCACATGTATGGAGATCCGTTCCAAGATCAGAGGTTTTCCGAATGAGAATCAAGAATGCGGAACGTTTTGACGCTCATTGGGGTTCAAAAACTGGCCTTCACAAGACCGCGCTATAACGCTTAGTCCGAGTTCAATCCATTCTTCATTCTGAAGTCTTCATTTTTTTACGATCGGGTTGTAGCCGTCGCCGACCAGTTTCGAGCGCGCGGCTTCGGCGTCCTTCAGTTCGCCGAAGGGGCCGACCTGGACGTGATAGAGCCTGTCGCCGGGTCCATTAATGGCGAGGACAGGATAACTTTTTCTGCGCAGGGCATGGACCAGCGCGTCCGCGTCTTCCTGCTTAGTGACGGCTGCCACCTGCACCATGTACCCGCCGCCGGCGCTGGACCGGCGCCACTCCGGCGCGGCGGGGCGGGATTCCACAATCCGGGTTGTGACCTGCGGGTTGGGCTTTTCCAGCTTCGCCTTCGGTTCATTGCGCTCTACCGCCTTGTAGAACGTAAGCTCATCGGCGCCGGATTTCGGCGTCGCTTCCGGATCGCTCTTGGCCTCCGGGGCGGACCGCGTGGGAGAAAGCCGCGATTCGGCGGCGCTTGACGGCGCGGCGGAGCTTGCTGCGGACACCGGTTCCGAGCGGTGTCCCAGGGAGAATCCCAGGCTGAAGAAGAGGGCGCAAATGATCACCAAGCCGATGAACAAGGCCAGCAAGCGGCCGGTTCCGAGCGTGATTTCCTGATCCTGTGATTCCATTCCTGCTCCGGCAATTAGAATTTTGAAATTGCCAATCGCATCACTAGGTTCCCGTCCCCGAGGTTACGGCACGGTCCCGGGTACGCTTATCGATCAGTGCCTGCAAGCCTTCCATCAGGTCGATGGGCAGCGGGAAGACGATGGTCGTGTTCTTCTCCACGCCGATTTCGGTCAAAGTCTGCAGGTAACGCAACTGGATGGTCACCGGCTCGGTGGCGAGCAGGTGCGCGGCATCGACCAGGCGCTGGGCGGCGGAGAACTCGCCTTCAGCGTGAATGATTTTGCTGCGCTTCTCGCGTTCCGCTTCCGCCTGCTTGGCCATGGCGCGGAGCATCGATTCCGGCAGGTCCACCTGCTTGACCTCGACATTGGCGACCTTCACGCCCCAGGGAGCGGTGTGCTGGTCCAGGATGCTCTGGATGCGGAGGTTGAGCTTGTCGCGGTGCGAGAGCAGTTCGTCGAGTTCGACCTCGCCGAGCACGGAGCGCAAGGTGGTCTGCGCGAATTGCGAGGTCTGGTATAGGTAGTTCTTGACCTCGATGACGGCGCGGCGGGGATCGACGACGCGCAGGAAAATGACCGCGTTCACCTTCAAGGTCACGTTATCGCGAGTGATGATGTCCTGCGGCGGGACTTCGAGCGCTTCCTGCTGCAACGAGACGCGGACCATCTTGTCGATGGGGGCGAATACCAGGAAAATTCCCGGACCCTTGGGGTCGGCGAGAACGCGGCCCAGGCGGAAGATGACGCCGCGCTCATACTCGGGAAGGATTTTGATGGAGTTGAGGAGGTAGAGAATAAAAATGGCGATGGGGATGAACATCAACGGATTCATATCCACACTCCGCTCCCGCGGCGCGTAACCCTGGGCATTCTGCGCGGATTGTAGCAGTTTTCATGGTTGGCTCCAGCGGCGATTCCGCGCGTGCAACCTTCGAGTAACCGGTTGCGGGTTGGGAAGAGCGATCTTCGCTGATCGGGTGCAGCGCGGTGTTCACAAGGAAAAGGAGCACCGGAATGTCCGGTGCTCCTGTCGTCATGCTACCCGAGGCAGTGCACAAACAGAAACGCTAGATTCCTGTTTACTGCAGCGGGCTGTCGCTGGCGCTGGCGGTCTGGCTGACGTTGAAGCGGATCACGCCCGACTGGTCGCTGAAGAAGTGCCGCTGACCGGTCTGCGAGTTCTGGGGGTCGCCGTTGACGGTATAGATCGTTGCCGCGCCGCCGCCGCTGGGGGCGCCGCTGGTTACGACGGAAAACACGTAACCGCTCTTGGTACCGCTCGCCAACACGGAATCAAGCAGGCCGGCGCCGGTGTCGCCAACCGAGCCCGAGCTCGGCGGGCCGAGATCGGTCAAAGCGGCAAAGCCGTGGTTCGGATAGGTAGAAGCAAAGGTGACTTGCGCGGTGTTAATAGTACGAATCGAGCCCACTGCCGAAGCTTCATTGGCGGCAATGCGCGAGCGCAGCAAGTTGGGAATGGCAATGGCGGCGATGATCAGGATGATCGCCACTACGATCAGCAACTCGATCAGTGAGAAACCTTTCTGTTTGCGCATGATCAAAACCTCTTTCTTCCAGGAACCTTCCGGTTCCTCGAATAACAATGCACGCCATAGGCCGCAAAGGGCGTGACCCAGTGCCGGAAGAGGTCCCCGCCGGAGCTGATGATTCAAGAAGACTTGCAGGGATGAGCGGCCGAGTTTGCGAGCTTCCGCGCATTTGATTGAAGACGGAAATGCAGGCTTATTGACAGTTTTTGTCAGAAGATGGCGCATTAATGCCATCGCAATCTCAGTTTGACTAAGGAGCGGAATAAATTTGATGCGTCGTAAATTTGAGCGAAAAGCGAAGAGCGCGGTTCATCCCATCAGGGTGGCGAGTGGCCCCTAGCCACGACAACTTGCATGTTCGCCTGATATATACTCCGTGCGCCTTGGGGCACGAAACAAGAAATCCACCGGAGGGAAAGCCATGTGTCGAAAAGTTTTCACGGGCGTGTTTCTGGCCACATTCGTGCTCGTTCTGTCGTTAGCTCCAGCGAGTGCGCAGAAGTTTTCCGGCAAATTTTCGGGCTTTAACGAGCTTGGTGCGCTCAACAATGAAACCGGAGCCATTCTCTCCGAGGGCAAAGGTACACTCAAGCTCGAGTTGGACAAGGACGCGCAGACGATCAGCTACGAGTTGACTTATTCAGGCCTGAGCGCCAACGTCTCGCAGTCTCACATCCATTTCGGCAGAATCCACACCCCGGGCGGGATCATGGTGTTCTTGTGCACGAACCTGAATAACGGCCCGGCGGGAACTCCGACTTGTCCTACGGTCGCAGGAACAGTCACGGGAACCATTACGCCCGCCAGCGTGAGGGCGATTCCCGGCCAAAACGTCAGCGCCGGAGATTTTGATGCCGTGACGGATGCGCTGTTCGCCGACGCGGCATATGGGAATATCCACACCGTGAATTTCCCCGCAGGCGAAATTCGCGCCGAAATTCGCAAAGCTTCCCGCGAAGAGTCGCGCGACGATCTCGGCGAAAAATGATGACGTCAAGCGCGTTGGATTCCGGAGTTACTGATTTCGATCTGGAACTGCTGCCTTCGGTTCCGACCCGGTTGCAAGGTCCGCAGAGCCGTGTAATCCTCGTGTGTACGGAACACTGAGGAGACTTGTGGCATGGCGCCCGCTTCGGGGTCGACACGTCCAGACCTGTCAACGCTCAGGATCGAAGACCGGGCCCGAGCCGGTCGCGGCGGCAAGAAGTTCTTGCGCTGGTTCGCCGCCATTGTGGGAGCGATCCTGCTGCTGCTGGCGGTTGTGGTATCGGTGCAGAGCAAGACGCCGGCGGTGCAAGTGGCTGTCGCACATACCACGACAGGCCCCGGCGAGCGGGTAGCTTTGCTGAATGCCAGTGGCTACGTCACGCCGCGCCGCCGCGCTACTGTGGCCGCCAAGATCACCGCTCGCGTTACCACGATGTATGCCGACGAGGGCATGCGGGTGCAGCGAGGGCAGGTGCTGGCGCTGCTGGATGATTCCGACGCCCGGGTTCGTCTGCAATCGGCCATCGCCGACCGGAACGCGACTTCGGCCGCCTTGCGCGACCTGGAAGTCAACCTGGCCAATGCCGACCGCGAATTGCGCCGCACGGAAAGCCTGAAAAGCGGCGGCGTAAGCAGCCAGCAGGCGCTCGACCTGGCTCGCACCACGGCCGACAGCTATCGGGCGAAGATCTCCCTCGCCCAGGAGCAAATCAGGGCTGCCGACGCCCGCATCCAGGTGGCACGGCAGGACCTCGATAACTGCACGGTTCGCTCTCCGTTCGACGGCCTGGTGGTTTCCAAGGACGCGCAGGTAGGAGAAATGGTTTCGCCGGTATCGGCCGGCGGGGGCTTCACGCGCACCGGCATCGCCACCGTGGTCGACATGAACTCCAACGAGATCGAGGTGGACGTCAACGAGTCTTACATCGCGCGGGTGATTCCCGGGCAGCCGGTCACGGCAACGCTGGACGCCTATCCCGACTGGAAAATTCCGTGCAAAGTGCGAACGATCATTCCTACCGCCGACCGACAGAAGGCAACGGTCAAGGTGCGGATTTCTTTTGATAAGCTTGATTCACGCATCCTGCCGGACATGGGAGTGAAAGTAGCATTCCTGGAGGACGCGCCGAGTGCGTCGCAGCCGGCTCAGCCGCAGGTCGTGATTCCGAAATCAGCGTTGCGCGACGAAGGCCGGGCGGTGTTCGTATATAAAGATGGGCACGTGGAGCGCCGCGCCATCCGCTCCGGCGGCACGCGAGGCGAGGAGCAGATCATCCTGGCTGGGATTTCCGACGGCGACCAGGTAGTGGTCAGTGGGGCGGAGGGGTTGAAGGACGGCAGCCGGGTCACCATAAAAAAGTAACTGCACATTAGCGACAGTTTGCGTGAAGTTTCACGCTTAACGAGAACAGCGCGGGCAAGAACGTCTCAAGCTTTCTCTTGGCTTGAGTGGGGAAAGCGTCAGACTTCTACGTTTCACGTTTCGAGTTTCACGCACGCACGGGCAGAGCACAGAGGGAGCCACCGATGGTCAGGATTGACGGCCGCGGCGATGGGAACAGCCTGGTCCGCGTACGCGGGCTGGACAAAAAGTATCAGCGCGGCAGCGAGGAAATTCACGTACTGCAAGGACTGAACCTGGACGTAGACGCCGGCGATTTTGTCGCCTTCATGGGCCCTAGCGGTTCGGGCAAAACCACTTTGCTGAACCTGCTGGGCGGGCTGGATCTGCCCTCCGCAGGAAGCATCACCGTGGCCGGAGACGAGATCACGCACATGTCGGCGGGCAAGCTTACCGACTGGCGGGCGCGCCACGTTGGATTCATCTTCCAGATGTACAACCTCATCCCGGTGCTGACCGCGTTCCAGAACGTGGAACTGCCGCTGCTGTTGACGAAACTTTCAAAAGCCGAGCGCCGCCGGCACGTGGAAACAGCGCTGCAGGTGGTGGGCCTCGCCGATCGCATGCAACACTTTCCGCGACAACTTTCAGGCGGGCAGGAGCAGCGGGTTGCGATCGCGCGTGCCATCGTCGCCGATCCTACCTTCCTGCTCTGCGACGAGCCCACCGGCGACCTGGACCGCAAAAGCGCCGACGAGATCATGGACCTGCTGATGCGCCTGGTGAGCGAACACAAGAAGACGGTGCTGCTGGTCACGCACGACCCTGCCGCCGCCGAGCGCGCTCACGCTGTTCTGCACCTCAACAAAGGCGTGCTCGAGGAAGCACGGTGGGCGGAAAAAATGACGAGAAGCTGAGATGAAATACCGCCATCTTCTGTTCTCGAACCTGTGGCGCAAGAAGATCCGGACCACGCTGACCGTCGGTTCGTTCGCGGTGGCTTTGTTTCTGTTCGGGCTGCTGGCGATCGTCCGCAGTGCATTCAACCAGGGCCTGGATGTTGCGGGCACCGACCGCCTGGTGGTGGTGAATAAGGTTTCCATCATCCAGCCGCTTCCGAGTTCCTACAAGGAACGGCTGATGCAGGTTGCCGGCGTGAAAGCGGTGACCCACGCCAACTGGTTCGGGGGCGTGTACCAGGACGAGCGCAACTTCTTCCCGCAGTTCGCCATTGACACGGAAACCTACCGCGAGATCTTTCCCGAGTTTGTGGTTCCGGAGGAGCAGTGGAAGGCGTTTGTCGCCGACCGCGAAGGCGCCATTGTCGGAGAGGACCTGGTAAAGCGCTTTCACTGGAAGATCGGGGACCGTGTTCCCATCAAGGGCACCATCTTTCCGGGCACGTGGCAGTTCAATGTGCGAGGCATCTATCACGGCAGCCGGCAGGGGGACGATCCCACGCAGTTCTGGTTTCATTACAAGCTGCTGGAGGAGCGGCAGAACCAGTACTGGCACGGGCTGGTGGGCTGGTACACGGTGAAGATCGATAGTCCCGATCGCGCGCTTCCGGCCGCCAAGACGATTGACGAGGTTTTCAGCAACTCGCCCTGGGAAACCAAGACCGAAACCGAAAAGGCGTTTGCCACAGGTTTCGCCAAGCAAGCCGGCAATATCGAGTTCCTGATGTTAAGCATCGGCGGCGTGGTCTTCTTCACGCTCCTGCTGGTGACTGGCAACACCATGGCGATCGCCGTGCGCGACCGCATCCGCGAACTGGCGGTGCTGAAAGCAGTCGGCTACTCCGATGGCTTCGTGCTGGCGCTCGTGCTGGCCGAAGCCTTGCTGCTGGCGCTGGTGGGCGGAAGCTTGGGCATCGGACTGGCGAAGCTGCTCACCCTGGGCGGAGATCCGACGCGCGGACTGCTTCCATTTTTCTATCTGAAGACGGGCGCGGCGGCGCTCGGCATCGTTCTGGCGCTGGCGATCGGGATCCTGGGTGGAATTATTCCCGCGTTGACAGCCATGCGCCTGCGCGTGGTAGACGCGTTGAGGAGGGTGTGAGCTTGGCCATCCCACTCACCTACAACCTGCGCAGCTTGCGTGTGCGCTGGAGTTCGACGGTTGTGGCCGTGCTGGGGATCGCCGGCACAGTCGGCGTATTCGTAGCCATGCTGGCTCTGGCCAAGGGATTCAAGGCAACGCTGGTTTCCTCCGGTTCGCCGCGGAACGCCATCGTCAGCCGCGCCGGATCGACTTCGGAGTTGATGAGCGCGGTCTCGGTGGACCACCTCAACATCATCCAGGACGCGCCCGGGGTGGAGCGCGGCGCGTCAGGGCCGCTGGTCAGCCCGGAAACCGTCGTCATCGCGGCCTTTCCGCTGCGCGCGACCGGCACCGACGCCAACGTCCAGGTGCGCGGGGTCTCTCCCACCGCCCTGCAGGTTCGCGATAACGTGAAGATCGTTTCCGGGCGCATGTTCCAGCCGGGACTTAACGAATTGGTGATAGGCCGCTACGTAGCCGGCACTTATACCGGCTTGGATCTGGGTAACACGGTTAAGTTCGGTGGCGGCACGTGGAGGGTCGTCGGCGTCTTCGACGCCGGCGGCAGCGCCTTCGACTCCGAAATCTGGGCTGATGCCAAGGTGGTGCGCGACGTCTACAAACGTCCGCCGGGCAATTCATCCTCGGTCACCGTGCGGCTGACGTCGCCGCAAGCGCTCGGGCAATTCAAGGATGCGCTGACCTCCGACCCGCGGCTGACGGTGCAAGTGGACCGCGAGATTGAATACTACGACAAGCAATCGCGCACGCTCACGCGCCTGATCCTGGTGCTCGGAACCATGGTGGGGGTGGTAATGGGCGTAGGCGCGGTGTTTGGCGCGCTCAATACCATGTACTCGGCAGTGGCGGAGCGGTCCCGCGAAATTGCCACCATGCGCGCCCTGGGATTTGGGGCGGGCAGCGTGGTGTCGTCCTTCGTTTTTGAAGCGCTGTGTATCGCGCTCGTCGGCGGCGTGCTGGGCTGCCTTGCCGTCCTGCCGCTTAACGGGCTGACTACCGGGACAATGAACTGGCAAACGTTTTCGCACATGGCGTTCGCGTTTCGGGTCACCCCCGCACTGCTGGCGGGCGGAGTAATTTTTGCGCTGCTGATGGGCATCGTCGGCGGAGTTCCCCCCGCATTCCGCGCCGCCCGCGCCCGGGTGGCGGTTGCATTGCGCGAGTTGTAGTAGGAGGGGCGAAGTTATCTCATAAATGGATTTGGGTAGTGCCGCCCAAAGCCGCCGGTTCCAAAGTACGCGGCGAGTGTTAATCTACCTTTCGTGTCCAAACGCACCTTTAGTCTCGACGAAGCGCACGCGCTGCTGCCGGTGCTCCAATCCCTCCTCCGCCGCGGCATGGAAGCCAAGCAGCGGGTGGAGGAGATCGAGGCGGAGTTCCAGAAGCTGAACCACCGCATTTTTCTCAGCGGAGGATTGGAAGTCGATGTCGTCGCGCTGGCCCGCCGCCGCGCCGAAAGCGACAAGTCGTTGCAGCAGATCAAGGACTCGCTCGCCGAAATCGAGTCCACCGGCGTACAGGTGAAGGACATGGACAGCGGCCTGCTGGATTTTCCCTGTGTGGTTGAGGGTGAGACCATCCTGTTGTGCTGGAAGCTGGGCGAAGAGCGCATCACGCACTGGCACGGGGTCGAGGAAGGTTTCGCCGGCCGCAAGCCCATCGACCAACGCATCGCCCGGGCTAAGGGCAAATCCAACTAAACACAAAATAGACTGTTCTTGCGTAGCGGCTGATTTCAATCCGCCGATATTCTGCCGCTACACTCAGCGGAAGCCGCTTAACGCGCGAATCATTGCGTCAGCGGGGCTTCGCAGCAACGTGTCCGAGGCGGAAGCCGATGCCGGCCGAAACCGAGTCGGTCGCGAAATGCAGGCTGTGGTTATACGCCAAGTCAAAATTCAGGCGCGCGGTCGGATTCCAAGACAGGTCGGCAGTGAGGCCGTTGTCGTTGACCAGGCTGGCCGTGCCAGTCGTCAGATAGGCAGTGTCGAAGGCGCGGTTGTGCTTGGGAACCCCTGCAACTCCGAGGGCGCCTTTGCGAACGGTTCGGCTGAAGATCTTCTGGTTGCCGTAGCCGACGTCGGCAAAGGCGGATGTCTCCAAACCCAGGTTCTTGAGCAAGTCGATACCAACTCCGCCGCGAAATTCGGATACAGCACCCAAGGTGGTGTAGTCGCGGCGATAGCGGCGAGTGCTCGTCAAGCTGTTGCCCAGGCTAGCTTCGCCGAAAGGCGTGAGGTGATCGAAGCCGTGCTCCAGGCGGTTATTCCAAGTCGCGGTAGCGCGCCCGGTGCTGACGCCCGTGCTGGTGTCGCCGGTAGGCGCCGTGAAGGTGAGGCCGGTGGCATAGTTAATCGCGCTGGAATCTTTGTGGGCGTTGAGATTGAGGAAGACATCGCCCAGTGAACCAGCATGCGTAGTGCTGGTGGCGCCGGTGGTGGATAGCGCCTGCGTGGTCGTCACCAGGTAAAAGGGGATGCCCGCCTCGATGGAGACAGCCGGAGTAAAGCTATAGCCGACGGCCGAACTCATTACGCTGGACCATCCGGCGGAGGAATCGTGCCCCGCGCCCAGGGTGGTGTACTCGTAAAGTCCCGATTGGTTCAGGGCTGGACTGGGGCTGCGCTGCGCGATGGCGGCTGTGGTCACGAATAGAACGGCACACACAAGAAGATTCTTTTTGGATATCGACATTTCACCCTCGTCAAAGCTACAGCTTATCGACTTTGCGGGGGGCATGAAATTCGCGAAGGTGTAACGCTGTGCGGCTCGAAGCCATTGGCCGAAAGTAACCTGCGAGCGTAGGATTCGTGACGCGGGCCGGAATTGTGCGAAACCAATGAAACACAGATTGACACTTCTTGCTCTCATCCTGCTGACGCTGGCGGTTCCCGGGTACTCGCAGCGCCCGAGCAAGGGGACGACGCTGAAAAGAGTCGCCGTCATCGATCTTCCGGGTCCGGTCGGAAAACGCTTTGACTACATGACGATCGACTTTGACGACAACTACCTTCTGGCGTCCCACCTCGGGGCCGGACTGCTGTACGTGATCGACCTCAAGACCAATCGCGTGGTGCAATCGATTCCCGATCTACCCGGAAGCGAGGGAGTTGAATATGTCCCGGAACTGAAGAAGGCGTACACCTCCGACTGGTATGAGAACAAGGTGGGCGTCGTTGACCTCAAGCAGATGAAAGTGACGGCGAAGATTGCGGTGGACGACAAGCCCGACGGAAGCACCTACGCTGCCCCGTTCCACAAGCTTTATGTGTCGAACGAGCGCGGGAAAACAGAATCGGTGATCGACGTCACCACCGACAAAGTCGTCAAGACAATGCGCTTCGAGAGCGAAATGGGCACGCCGGTGTACGACCCGATATCAAGGAAGGTGCTGGTCAATCTGCAGGACCAGGACACGATCGCGGAGATTGACCCGGCAAGCGACACCGTTACAGCGCGCTATCCGGTCCCGGACTGCAAGGATAATCACGGGATTACGCTCGACCAGGAGCGCCGGCGCGCATTCCTGGTGTGCGAGGGCAACGACCGCGTGGCAGTCTTCGACCTGGAAAAGCACAAGGCAATCGCGACCCTCGCGATTCCGGCCGGGGGCGATGTCGTGAAGTTCGACCCGGGGCTGCGCCGCATTTATGTCGCGTGTTATAGCGGAGCGATTGCCGTGATCCAACAGGACGACGCCGACCACTACCGGAAGTTGGAAGACTTCCCGGTGGAACGCAAGGTGCACAGCATTGCCGTCGATCCACGAACGCACCGCGTTTATGCACCGGAAGAACAGGAGAAGGGAAGACCAGTGGCGAGAATGGTCGTGTACGACGCCGAACAGTGAAGCGAGCGCCGACCGCGCGGCTAATCAGGGCTTGGCGAAGGGTGTGACGTATTGGCGCGGGTTGCGCTCGATGCCGGTCAAGGGCTCAACTTCCAGGTGGAGGTCAGAGACGGCGCGGATGCGGACCTCAGCGCCGGCTTCAACCGGAGCAGACGAGATAGCGTTCCACAATTCCCCGTGCACGAACACCTTGCCCTGCGGCGCCAGCACGGTGCGCGCGATGGCGATCTCGCCGATCAGGCCTTGCACGCCGGTGGCGATCTTGTTGTGGCGGGCCTTGAGCGCAATACCCATCAGGAATGTCGTGATGAGGCCGAGCGGAACGGCGACGGCGAGGGCGGTCCAGAGGCGGACGCGCATCTGCGGGATCGGCGCATCCACCAGCAGCAGAGCGCCCAACACCATAGAGACGATGCCGGCGATGGTGAGGATGCCGTGCGAGGCGAACTTCGCCTCCAGAGCGAAGAAGACGAACGCGACCAGGATGAGAGCAAGCGCGGCGTAACGCACCGGCAGGATATTCAGGGCAAAAACAGCCAACACAACGAAGAAGAAGCCGACCACGCCGGGTACGACCGCGCCCGGGTGGTTGAATTCGACGTAGAGCGCCAGCAGCCCGATGGCGAGCAGCACGAAGGCGATGTTGGGATCCATGAGGTAAGCGAGGATGCGCTGCTTGAGCGTCATGTCGAATTGGCGCACTGGCTTGTTGGCAAGATGAAGAGTGAGCTTGTCGCCATTGAAGCGGGTGATGGTGCGGCCATCGAGCTGAGTGAGGAGATCGCGCTCGTTGGGGGTGACCAGGTCGATGAGCTTGTCCTGGAGCGCTTCCTGATCGGTGAAGGACTTGGATTGGCGCACCGCGCTCTCGGCGATCTCAACATTGCGTCCGCGCTTGGCGACCACGGAACGCATGAGGGCGGCGGAATCGTTCTCGATTTTTTCCGACATGATCTTGTCGGGCTGTCCGCCACCGATCGTCACCGGATGGGCAGCGCCGGTATTGGTGCCGGGGGCCATGGAAGCGACATCGGCGGATTCCAGGATGAAGAAGCCGGCCGAGGCGGCGCGCGCGCCGCTGGGGCCGACGTAAATGATGACAGGCACGGGCGAGGCGACGATTTGCTGGATGATCTCGCGCGTCGATTCAGCCAGGCCGCCGGGCGTAGAAAGGCGGATGAGGATGGCGTCAGCGTGCTCGGTCTTGGCGGTTTCAATGGCGCGGGTGATGTATTCCAGCGTGATGGGGTGAATGGTGTCGTTGATGTCGAGTCGGAGGACGTCGGCGCGGGCCGTGACGGCGGCGGACAGGAGCAGCAGCACAGTCAAGAAGAATGACGATTGACGTATAACCGCTCCGTTAGGACCGAGGTGAGAGCGAGAAGTGAGTTCGCCATTCATTCTGACTTCCGCAGTCTTCATTTCAATTCCTTTTCTGCAATGGTGCGCTTGAGGGCGAGCGCGGCGGAGTTGTTCGGTTCGAGCACGAGCACGCGATCCACGGTCTCTTCGGCGGCCTGGCGCTGGTTGGATTTCAGGTCGAGACGGGCGAGGACCAGCAGTGCGTCGGTGGAAATAGGCTGCAGACGGAGGGCGGTCTCCGCCTCGGCACGCGCCGAGGCATCGCTGATGTCCTCCAGGCAATAGGCGAGTCCGAGATGCGCCTCGACGCTGGTGGGGTCGAGTTGAACCGCCTCGCGGAAATCCCGTTCGGCTTCCGCCTTGAAGCCCTGCGCCAGGTACTCGCGGCCCCGGGTGACGTGAAACGCGGCATGAGTGCGCGGGTCAGCCCGGGAGAGGCGCTGCTCGGTGGCGTTTTGAATCTCGAGCGCCAGTTGCTGGAACGATGTCTCGTCGTAATTGCGCTTGATGCGCTGGAGTGGAACCTTGGCGCGACCCGCATCGGAGACTCGCGCGACTCCGCTGGGATCGGAACCGCGGGTGACGCCGGCGAGAGCGATGCTATCGAGAAGCGCTTTGGCCTCCGAATCCGCCGGATGCAGGCCCAGCGTATCCCTTAACTGGCGCGTGGCGCCGGCGATGTCCCCAGCCTTGTAGAGCGCGATGCCGAGGTTGAAGTGGTAGTCGGGATCGTTGGGATCTGTCTTGACCGCTTTCTGCAAATATTCGATCTCGGCGCGCTTGCCGCGGCGTCCGGCAACGATGCCGAGATTGTTGAAAACCTCGGTGAGCGGCAGACGGGACGCTACGAAAGAGAACGCCTCTTCGGACCTGGCGAAATCGCCAAGGTAGTAAGTGGCCAGGCCGAGATAGAAGCCGGCTTCGCGGGCGCCGGGATCGTTGTGGGGAACGCGGCCAAACCAAGTGGCGGCCTGCTCGTAGTCTCGTCCGTCGAAATAGGTGCGGCCGAGCTGAAGCATGGCGAGGGTGTAATCGGGACTAAGGCGGATGGCTTCGTGAAGGCGCCGGATCTTGTCAGGACGCGAGGTGGCAACCACGCCGCGAACGTAGTTTTCCAACGCATCGAGACGGATGGAAGGCGCGGAGGCCAAAAAGCGGTCGCGGGAAGGCAGCAGTTCAGGATGGATAAGGCGCAGCAGGTCCCAGGCGAGGGCGCTCTGGACGTCGATGAGCTTGACGAGGGCGCCGGATTCGCTTTGTTCCGCAGAGAGGCGGAGCGCTTTCATGTCCAGCAATCGTGCGCGAGCGGTGAAGGTCTGGCCGTCGAAGCTGTAGGAGCCGAGCACGACGAAATCGGCGTCCATCTGCTCGGCGATGCGATAAAGCGTGGCGTGCGAAAGATGGACGTTGGCGGGAATGCCGGCGCGGTCGAAGGCAATGTTGCGGTCCTCGCGCGACAAGATATACAGCTGCGGGGAGGCAAGCCGTCGCCCGAGGAGCTCAGGAAACGATTCGCTGATCCATTCCAGACCAGGCGCCTTGGATTCGTTTTCAAAGGGAAGAACGAGCAGGGTCTGGGCTGAAAGATTGGCCGGACGCGTCTGGGCGCCGGCGCCGAGCGGGGGAAGCAGCACCAAAATCAGGGCGAAAATACGCGAGAAGCAGGTCAAGTCACCTCGATTATAGCCGCTGCACAGAAGGAAAAAAGCGCCGCAACCAAGCGGAAGCAACCACGGCCGGCAGCTCTCGAATTCAGGCCGGCGGTAGCAAACCCCGCCCTGACGTGGGAGGTCTAAAGACGGTATCGGAAAATCCCACAAACCTGAGGAGAAAAAATGAGGAAGATTCTGCTTCTCTTAGTCGTAGTAATTTTCGCGGTGGGCATGGCAGTGGCGCAGACCAGCAGCTCGAGCACCTCGAGCCCGAACCAGAACGCGGCCAGCTCTTCGCAGAACCCTTCGTCCAGCCAGAATAACCAGACGACGACAACGACAACCACCACGGACCAGAACGCCGGCAACGCGGCCACCAGTTCCAGCGATCAGAACGCGAATGCGAGCGACACGACCGCGACCAAGAGCAAGAAGAGCCGCGGCGGCCTGCCGCAAACCGCTTCGCCCCTGCCGCTGATCGGCTTGCTGGGCCTGGGTTCGATCGGACTCGGCGTCGCGTCGCGCAAACGTAAGTAAGGGCTATCGGCTCCGCAGGCAACTGTTCGAGTCGGCAACTACTCTGAATAGCTGGATGCGGGCTGTTTCGCAAAAATAGGGATGGGGCCTGCGGGCAACCATCCCTTTTTTATCTGCTGCATACAGTGGACAATAGAAGCACCCTGCCACTTAGGTAACCGCACCATGACTCCGCCGTCACTGTCGTGCTCCACGTTTCCGCCTTACACTGAAATGACATTGAACCGCACCTGGGTATGGACGGAGACGGTCGTCGCCTATGGCCTGTTGGAGGCATCGTTGTGGACCACCGGGCACACGCAGCGGATGTTCGCGCTCGGGACGGCGGTGTGGATCGTGGCCGCGACCCTGGTAAACCGGCGTACAGCTCGCGACCTGGGGCTGGCCAGGAAGGGATTCACCAAGTCGCTGATTGCGATTCCGTTGGCTATGGCGGCGGCTGCAGTGATTGTGCTTCTGGGGTGGGAAGCAGGCACGCTGCGCGGCCTGTTCGGTGCGCGCCCGCCGCTCTGGCATTCCAGCGGATACGCCATCTGGGCGCTGATGCAGCAGTTCATCCTGAACTCTTTTTTCTACCTCAACTTTGAAGAATTGCTGGGCGACAGCGAGCGAGCACTGTGGGCGGCGGCCGCGCTGTTCTGCTTCGCGCATCTCCCTAATCCGGTGCTGATGGCGGGAACGCTGGTGGCGTCGATATTTTTCGTGACCGTGTTCCGGCGTTACCGGAATATTTACCCGCTGGGAATCGCCCACGCGATGCTGGGTCTATCGCTGGCGATTACGGTGCCCGATGTTTGGATACGGCACATGCGGGTTGGGATTTCGTACCTGAATTTCGTCGTGCGCTAGCCGGAAAACGACCGGCGCGAGGCTTACAAAGCGCAACGCACGGCGAACCGCTTGATGCTACGGCGGCCCAGCGCCAATCCCGAGCAGTATCTGAGGAGGAAGGAAGTCGCGGTTTCGCCGCAGCCTGTCCCCGCCGAACCGGTTTCCAATTGACATGGCGACGTACGTCGGTTAAAAGGTAAGCGGGTACTTACAATGTCGACCTCCCAGGTGAGAATTCCAGCGGAGGAGCGACGTCAGCAGATCTTGGAACTGGCCACCGAGTTATTCGCCCGGCAGGGATACCAAGGAACGACGACGCGCCAGATCGCCCAGCAAGTTCGCGTCAACGAAGCGATCATATTTCGTCACTTTGCGACGAAGGAAGAGCTGTACTGGGCGGTCATCGAGAACCAGATCCAGGTTCGCGGCGGGCGTGCACGCCTGGAAGCGAAGCTGGCGGCCGGAGGCAGCGATCGGGAACTGCTGACCGCCATCGCCGAGGAACTGCTCAGCCGCGATGTCACGCTCAGCCGGTTGTTGCTCTACACTGCGCTGGAGAACCACGAACTGACGCATCGTTTTTTCCGCACCCACGTAACGCAATATCTGGAAGTGCTGGCGGATTACATCCGCCACGGTGTTGCCGAAGGCCGGTTTCGCGATGTGGATCCGGCGCTGGCAGCGCGCGGATTCCTGGGCATGCTGGTGTATCACTTTCAAATTCAGGAGCTGTTCGGGGGGAAGCGGGTGCAGGCATTCGATCCACATCGTGTGGCGGAGGCGATGGTGGACCTGTGGTTGACCGGGATAGAGCGGGGAAAGACTAAGCAGTAGCGGGTGACCAGTACCAGGTAACGATTATCGAGAGCCGGGAAAACTGTCAATCATCATGAATGAACTCATTCGAGGCGGAAGGAACGCGGGGAAGGGCACACGACAACCCTGGGCACTCGCGGTGGTGTTGGCGTTCATCGCAGCAATGACTGCGTGCGGTAAGAGTAAAGCTGGACCGCCGGCGGAAATGGCGGCACCGGTGGTAGTGGCGGCGGCGGTGCAGCGCGACGTCCCGGTAGAGGTCAAGGCGGTGGGCACGGTCGAGGCGTACTCCAACGTGCAGGTGAAGTCGATGATCGCGGGCGAGATCACCAAGGTTGGATTCACCGAAGGAAAAGACGTAAAGAAGGGCGATCTGCTGTTCGTGATCGATCCACGGCCCTACCAGGCGGCGCTGGCGCAGGCGCAGGGAAACTTGGCGCGCGACCTGGCGCAGGAAGCCAACGCCCGGGCGCAGGCGACCCGTTATGCGGCTCTCTTCAAGGAAGGCGTGGTTTCGCGCGAGCAGTACGACCAGGTAACGACGGCGGCCGACGCGCTGAAACAGGCGGTGGAGGCGGACCGGGCCGCGGTAGAAACGGCGAAAGTCAACCTGACGTATACCACGATTTATTCGCCGATTGACGGGCGGACGGGAAACCTGATGGTGCACCGCGGAAACGTGGTGAAGGCGAATGACATTAACATTTTGACCATTAATCAAATCCAGCCGATCTACGCGACCTTCGCCGTGCCGGAGATGTACCTGCCGGAGATCAAGCGGGACGAAGGCAACCGCAAGCTGTCGGTGGAGGTGCGGGTGCCGAACGAGCCTAAGCCGGCAGAAGGCGTGCTGACCTTCATTGACAACACGGTGGACGCGGCGACCGGCACCATCAAGTTGAAAGCCACATTCAGCAATCTCGACCGGCGCTTGTGGCCGGGCCAGTTTGCCGACGTCAGCATGACGTTGAGCACGCAAAAGAACGCAGTCGTAGTGCCGAGCGCGGCGGTACAGACAGGACAAAATGGCCAGTATGTATTCGTGGTCAAGCCGGACAACACGGCGGAACTGCGGAACGTGACGGTCTCGCGAGTGATTGGAAGCGATTCGGTGATTACGTCCGGGGTGCAGGCGGGCGACCAGGTGGTGATCGACGGGCAGGTGCGTCTGACGCCGGGCAAGAAAGTGGCGCTGTCGAAACCGGCCAATGCCGCCAGCAACGCGGAAGTTGAGGTGCTTAGCGGGCGTGAGCCCGCCGTGGCGGATGGAAGCCCGCTGCCGAAATCCCGAGCGAAGCGAGGGACCGCATCGCGCGCCGGGCAGCGGCCTGCGCGGCAGGGTAGCGGACTGTGACCATCGCGGAACTATGTATCCGGCGCCCGGTGATGACCACGCTGGTCATGCTGGCTATCCTCCTGTTTGGAGTGATGGGGTATCGCTCGCTGCCGGTGAGCGACCTGCCGAACGTAGACTTTCCGACCATCCAGGTGCAAGTCGGACTGCCGGGAGCGAGTCCGGACACGATGGCGTCCGCGGTGGCGATGCCGCTGGAGAAACAGTTCTCCACCATTGCCGGGCTGGACCAGATGACGTCGACCAACATGCTGGGCTCGACGTCGATCACACTGCAGTTCAACCTCAGCCGCAACATCGACGCCGCGGCGCAGGACGTGCAGGCGATGATCGGGAAGGCGGCCAAAGACCTGCCGCAGGACCTGCCTTCTCCTCCTACTTATCAGAAGGTCAATCCGGCGGACCAGCCGGTGCTGTATCTGTCGGTGAGCTCTCCTACGCTGCGGCTGTCCGAGGTTGACGAATATGCGGAGACGATGCTGGCGCAACGCATCTCCATGGTCAGCGGCGTGGCGCAGGTGTTCGTCTACGGCGCGCAGAAGTACGCAGTGCGGGCACAACTGGATCCCAAGAAGCTGGCAGCGCACCAGATCGGCATCGATGAAGTCAACCAGGCGGTGCAGAACGGCAACGTCAATTTGCCGACCGGCACTTTGTGGGGCAGCCGGCAGGCGTTCACGGTGCAGGCCAACGGGCAGCTTACGAATGCAGACCAGTACCGTCCGCTGATCGTCGCCTACCGCAATGGAAATCCGGTGCGCCTGGGCGAACTGGGCGATGTCTTCGACAGCGTGGAGAACGACAAGACCGCGAGTTGGTACGCCGGGCCGCAGCACAAGCTGAACCGGGCCATTGTGCTGGCCATCCAGAAGCAGCCGGGCACGAACACGGTGGAGGTGGTCAACAGCATCAACGCGCTGATGCCGTCCTTCCGGGCGCAAATACCGGCCTCGGTTTCATTGGACACTCTCTACGACCGGTCGAAGACGATCCGGGCTTCGGTCGATGACGTGAAGTTCACGCTGTTCCTGGCGCTCATCCTGGTGATCCTGGTGATCTTCCTGTTCTTGCGCAACCTGTCGGCGACCTTTATTCCCAGCCTCGCGCTTCCGTTCTCGCTGGTGGGAACGTTCGCGGTGATGTATGCGCTGGACTACTCGCTCGACAATTTGTCGCTGATGGCCTTGACCCTCTCGGTGGGTTTCGTGGTGGACGATGCCATCGTGATGTTGGAAAACATCGTGCGCCACCTGGAACAGGGCGAGAAGCCGATGCAGGCGGCATTCCGCGGATCGCGCGAGATTGGGTTCACCATCGTTTCCATGACGCTCTCGCTGGCGGCGGTCTTCATCCCGGTGCTGTTCATGGGCGGGATCGTGGGGCGGTTGCTGCACGAGTTCGCGGTCACGATCGGGGCGGCAATCCTGGTGTCGGGCGTGGTGTCGCTGAGCCTGACGCCGATGCTGTGCAGCCGCATTCTTCGCCCTTACGCCGAGGTCAAGCACGGCAAGCTGTACATGATGTCGGAGAGGGTTTTCGACGGCATGCTGCGCGTCTATGACAAGTCGTTGCAGGCGGTGCTGCGGCACAAGCTCACGGTCATGGGGGTTTCAGCCCTGGTGCTGGTCGCCACCGGCTACCTGTTCGTCACCATTCCCAAGGGATTTCTGTCCAGCGAAGACCAGGGACAGATCTACGTTTTCACCGAGGCGGCGCAGGGCATTTCCTTTGAGGACATGAAGACGCACGAGGTGGCGGTAGCGCGTGCACTGCTGGACTCACCCGACGGCAAGTACATCAACACCATGTTCTCGGCGGTGCCGCGGGGCGCGCAAAACCAGGGATTTCTGGTGGCGCGTTTCGTCCCGCTGGGCCAGCGCCCGGGCGTGGACGAAATCATGCAGCGCTGGCGGCCGATGCTGGCAAAGGTTCCTGGCATCCAGAGCTTCCTGCAGAACCCGCCGCTGATTCGCATCGGCGGGCAGCTCACCAAGAGCCAGTATGCGTACACACTGCAGAGCCCGGACACCAAGGACCTGTACGAGGCGGCGCCCAAGCTGGAAGCTGAGCTGCGCAAGAGTCCCGTGCTGCAGGACGTGACCAGCGACCTGCTGATCAAGAATCCGCAGGTGAATATCGAGATCAACCGCGACAAGGCGGCGAAGCTGGGAGTGACGGCGACGCAGGTGGAAGACGCGCTGTATACGGCCTACAGTTCGCGGCAAATCTCCACCATCTACGCCCCCAACAACGCCTACCGGGTGGTGATGGAGCTGCAGCCGAAGTACCAGATGGACCCGTCAGCGCTGTCGTTGCTGTACATCCGCAATAAGGACGGGCAACTGGTGCCGCTGTACACGGTGGCCAACATCACGCGTAACCTGGGCCCGATGGCGATCAATCACCTGGGACAGTTGCCGGCGGTCACGGTTTCCTTTGATACCAAGCCGGGCGTGGCGCTGGGCGACGCGGTCACCGAGATCAACCGGATTTCGCGCCGCGTGCTGCCGGAGAGCGTGACCACCAGCTTCCAGGGCGCGGCGCAGGCCTTTGAGTCATCGTTCAAAGGCATGGGTATCCTGCTCATGATGGCCATCCTAGTGATCTACATCGTGCTCGGAATTTTGTACGAGAGCTTCATTCACCCGATCACGATTTTGTCCGGGCTGCCCGCCGCCGGCGTGGGCGCGCTGCTCACGCTGAAGTTGTTTCACCTGGACCTGAATTTGTACGGGTTTGTGGGAATCATCATGCTGGTAGGCATCGTGAAGAAGAATGCCATCATGATGATCGACTTCGCGCTGGATGCGCAGCGCAATGCCGGCAAAACAGCAGCCGACGCCATCTACTACGGGTGCCTGGTGCGGTTCCGGCCGATCATGATGACGACGATGGCGGCGCTGATGGGCACCCTGCCCATCGCCATGGGCTTCGGGGCAGGAGCGGAATCAAGGCGTCCACTGGGACTGGCGGTGGTGGGAGGGCTGGTGTTCTCGCAGATGCTGACGCTGTACATCACTCCGGTCTTCTACATCTATCTCGACCGGGTGCAGCAATGGTCGCGGAAGCGGTTCAAAAAGCGGGAAGCGGAAAGCGTAGAAGAAGCGGCGCGAGAGGCAGTGAGCGCCGATTAAGTCACTCGTGCCGGCGTTCTGCACCCTGCCTAAAGAATAGTGCACATCAGGAAATTGTAAAATCGTTGGCTCAATGCTCCGCGGGCGTCGCAAGCTCGTATAATTTCCCGCGCGCACAGTTCGTCCCTCCGATATTTAAAACCTTAGCCGCTTAGCGGAAGATGGGAAAAAATTTTCGAAGGAGGAACCATGGCAGAAACAGTGCAACCGATTCCCGAGGGATTTCACACCGTCACGCCGCACCTTGTAATTCGCGGGGCAGCCGAAGCGATTGAGTTCTACAAGAAGGCCCTGGGCGCGCAGGAACTGGCGCGCATGGCGAGTCCCGATGGCAAGATCGGACACGCGGAACTGAAGATCGGCGATTCGATCATCTTCCTGGCCGACGAGTTCCCGGGCGCTCCGGGCTGCCCGAAATCTCCCCAGACTGTGGGGGCGTGTACCTCCACCCTGAACCTTTATGTGCCCGACGTGGATGCATCGTTCAAGAAAGCGATTGCAGCAGGCGCGAAGGAAACCATGCCGGTTGCCGACATGTTCTGGGGCGATCGCTATGGCTCATTCACGGATCCTTTTGGACACACCTGGGGGGTCGCGACGCGCAAGGAGATCCTGACCAAGCAGGAAGTCGAGCAGCGCTCCAAGGCGTTCTGGGAAAGCATGAGGACGCAGAAGAAATCGGCGTAGCCGATGATTGGCGCGCAGCGCTCTGACTACAAGACAAGCAAGGCGACTAAGAGTCGCTTTGCTTGTTTGCGTTCATTGACTCCGGAATTGGGTGATTGCAGAACTGCGGGATTGCGGAACTTAGAGACAGAAGCAGCAACACGCTGGTCCGGACGCCTGGAAAACCGGTGCGGGCGGAAGCCCGAAATGCAACTAGCTTTCTAATTCGGGATGAACCGGCTGCAAAACCGAAGTAATGGCTGAATTGGGGCGGCGGCGGGAGTATGCTTTAGGTGAGCCGGGTACCTGTCCTGCGAGGGGATAGAGCCCATGCGCACCATCTTCCAGCGCGATTGTCTCGGTTGCGCGATTCTTAATAATCCCTGTGTGTTCTGCGGGCCGCTGTTGCGGGTCCCGGTCCGGCTTTCCGCCTGCGCAGGTGAAATCGATGAAGAGGAGGCCAATCCCATGGGCCAGCAGCGCCAAAAAGTGCTCATCGTGGACAACGACGAATCGGTACTCATCGCTTTGCAACAGGTCATGGAGGAAGAAGGATACGAAACCACGACGTCCTGGAATTTGACGGACGCCCTGAAGTTGATGGAGGAAACACGTTTTGATGTGCTGCTGGTGGGAGATCATCCGCCGGACTTGAACTGCGAGCGCGTCCTCAAGCTGCTGCGCGAAGGGCAGTCGTGGACGCCATGTGTAGTAATGCATACGGTGCCGCGACATCCGTTTGCAGTGGAGTATCTGGAACAATTAGGGGCGCACGGTGTCGCCTGCAAATGGAATTACGGCGAAGTTCTGGAAGAAGTACGCAAGTGCGTTGCGGATTACCACGTGGCGGCGTGAAAGTGGTAGTCGTTATCAGTTAACGATTTTTCGGTTGAAGTCTCGGTTTTCAGTTTTTGGCCGAACAGAAAAGGCACGGAGGGGATCCGTGCCTTTTCTTTTTTCCAAAACCGAAAACCGATAACGGTAATTAGTTCGAAGGTGCGTTGGCGCGCGCGCTATTTCGATCGGCGATCGTCCGGCGCGCATTGTCAGCGAGTTCCTTGGCCTTGGGCAGCAGTTCCAGCCCTTTCTGCACCAGGGGATCGGCTTCGGCGCGAACCTTCAGCCCTTCGATCTGGCCAAACTCGTCGATGAACATTTCGCTCTTGATGCTGGCGCGGAGCCAATCGCTGACCGGCGCCATATCCGCTTCCGACCACGGAATCTTCTGGTCAGTGAGGAAGTTGCGAAAGTCCATCATGGCCTGGTCATCCACCTCGTAATTCTTCGGGATATGCCGGTTGATGAGGTAGTGCTTGGCGAAATTGAAGAATGCGTAGTGCTGGAGCAGCGTGTCCTGGAAATGGGTGGTCTTGATGGCCGGGACTTTCACGTCGGGGGTAATGCCGCCGCCGCCGTAGACGGGACGACCGCCGTCGGTCATCTTGACCTCGCGGCCGCCGTTGTTGGGATCAGAGGGTTCGCGGTTGTAGTAGTAGTCATAGAGCGAGACGCTGCTGTAGTCGCGCTGGATGAGGCGTCCGCTCGGGGTGTAATACTTGGCGGTAGTGAGAGCGAGGCCGGTGTTCTCCGAGAGCGGATAAACCGTTTGCACCAGACCTTTGCCGAACGTGTTCTCACCGATGACCAGGCCGCGGTCGTGGTCCTGGATGGCGCCGGCTACGATTTCCGCGGCCGAAGCGGTGCCCTTGTTGACCAGCACGACGATGGGGTAATTACGGCCGCCGTTGCCATGGCTGGCGCGATAGATCTTTTCCGGCGATGAGCGGCCATGGTGCGAAACGATGACGGCGCCCTTTGGCAGGAACTTGTCGGCCACGCCGACGCCTTCGCTGAGCAGACCGCCGGGGTTCTGACGGAGGTCGAGAACCAGGCCCTTGAGATCGCCGAACTGCGCCAGGGCATCACTCACTTCTTTTTCGGTGGTCTCCTGGAAGCCGGTGACATGGAGATATCCGACGCCCGGACGGATGAGGAAATGGAGATCCACGCTGTAGCGGGGAATCTCGTCGCGGGTGACGGTGAATTCCATGGGCTTGGGAGCGCCTTCACGCAGGATGGTGATGCGCACCTGGGTGCCCTTCGGTCCCTTCAGCATGTCGGCGACTTCGCTGGTGCTGAGATTGTCGGTGGGCTTGCCGTCGACGGCAGCGATCACGTCACCGGGATGGATGCCGACCTTGTACGCGGGAGTGCCCACGAAGGGCATAAGCACGATAACCTTGTTGTTGCGCGGGCCAACCGACATGCCGACGCCGTAATACTTGCCGCGCTGCTCTTCCCGGAGCAAGGAGTAAGACTTGGGATCGAAGAAGTTGGAGTGAGGATCGAGCACGCGCAGCATACCGGGAATGGCGCCATTGAAGATGGCTTTATCGGCATTGACCGGCTCGGCATAGTTCTGCTCGACGACGTCATAAACCTGGGAAAAGGCGCGCAGGCTGTCGCGGACGTCGGAATCGGAGGCCGGCTGGGAACTGGCAGCGCGCTGACCGAACAGGGCGCCCATGAAACCACAAGTCAGAATGACCAGAACGACCAGCAGAATGGAGCGGCGAGCACCACGGAGCATAGAAATCCTGTACGGTGCGGCTGAATAACGAAGTTGTCCTCACCGTGAGCTGCTGAAAGTATAACATGGGTTTTTTGAGGGATTTGCCGCCCTTGGTCCCTGTGTAATCACGAAAGTACCACGCTCTGCGTAGCGATTGTCCCCGGGGGTACCCGCCGCGCTCGAGGGCGAGCGCGCTCCAAGTCGCACGGGAGGGCCTGCGGGAGTCGAGCTCGAGGGCGAGCGCGCCAGCCATGCCAAATCGCGCCAGGTCGCCATAGACCGGGCGCGGCAGCCCGCAGTATCATGGGAGCTATGAACCTCGGCCTTCCCGAAATGATTTTTATCTTCTTGCTGGCCCTGATTATCTTCGGGCCCAAGAAGCTGCCTGAAATCGGCAAGCAGATCGGGAAAGCGATGAACGAGTTCAAGCGCGCCAGCAACGAGTTCAAGTCGCAGATCGAAGGCGAGATCCGCAACCTGGAGCTGGAAGAAGCCACCAAGCGCGAGGCGACGCCGCAGATCCTACCGCCACAAGAAAGTGTACCGAATTCCAGCGCAAGCAACGCGTTGGCGGTGACCGTGCAAGATCGCGCGCGCACGGAGCAGGCGGAAGTCGCGCTTGGGGGCGAGCGCGCTCCAACCGACGCGGAGCATCCTGGACAGGCCAAGGCAGCCGATGTCTGATTTCAATCCCGCCGCGGCACGGCGAGCCGTTTCCGAAAAAATGGCGAGCATGAGCTTCCTCAATCACCTGGAGGAACTGCGGCGGAGAATCATCTGGTCATTGCTGTTCGTGGCGGCCGGTTTCTTTGCCTGCTGGTACTACGCGGAGCGGATTTACGGTTATATGCAGGCGCCGATCATGGAGGCGCTGCGCAACCACCACCTCGCCGAGCGGCTGGTGTACCTGAACCCGACCGAACCGTTCAACATGTACCTGAAGGTGGCGTTCATCGCGGGAGTATTCGTGGCCTCGCCGGCCGTGCTCTACCAGGTGTGGGCGTTCGTCGCGCCTGGCCTCTACCGCCACGAGAAGCGCTACGTGCTGCCCTTCATGTTTTCCTCGGTAGGGCTGTTCATCGGCGGCGGGCTGTTCGGATACAAGATGGTGTACCCGGCGGCGCTGGATTTCCTGATCGGTTACGGCGCGCAATTCCAGCCCATGATCACGATCGGGGAATATACCGACCTGTTCCTGACCATCATCATCGGGCTGGGCATTATCTTCGAAATGCCGATCCTGGTGTTCTTCCTGGCGCTGATGGGAGTGGTAAGCGCGGGATGGATGTGGCGCAACTTGCGCTATTCGATCCTGGTCATTTTCATCATTGCGGCGATCGTCACACCGACCACCGATATCCTGAATATGTGCCTGTTCGCGGCCCCGATGGTGGCGCTGTACGTGGCGAGCATTTTCATCGCCTGGCTGGTGAGCCCGAAGCGGCGACGCTCGCGCCGTGAAGCGGAACAGGCCAGTACGCCGGCAGAGTAAGGAAAGCAATCACGCATCCAGCCCGTTGAGGGGCTGTTCCATCCCGGCGGAACGAGCACGCGCCGAACCCATGAAATTATTGCTAAGCGAAGACGATTGTCCTACTCTGGCGCCGAGATATGGAAGCAACCAGCGCCAAGCCTGAGTTCGAAGAAGGCTCACAGGCTGAGCAAGACCGCAGGGCATTGCAGTCGATGGTGGAGTACCTTTGCACCACGACGCGCGCCGACCGATGTGTCGCCACCCTGAACGCCGGCAGCCCGGGCGCCCTGCGTGCCAGCGCCGGGCTGGCAATCCAAGGTCGCAGCGCGGAAGATCCAATTGCGATCCTGCGGGAACAATGCCTGCAATCCGCCAAACTCATCGATTGCGAGGATGTGATTTCCGACAAGCGCCTCAATGCAGAGGCCTGCCGTGGGAGCGGAATCGGCGCCTTCGTGGCCGCCCCAGTGACGCTGAACTCGCAGCCGCGGGGCGTAGTGGAAATGCATTCGGCGCAAGCCTTCAACTTCATGGAATACGAAATCGAAGTACTGCAACGCGTGGCAGACGCGATTGGCGCCCTGATCTGTAAGTAAGAAGTTATTACTGCAATTCCGGCGGCAGAACGCAGATGTCGGGCAGGTTGCGATAACGTTCGCCGTAATCCATGCCGTATCCCACCACGAATTCATCCGGAATGACAAAGCCCACGTAATCGGCCTGGACGGGCTCGATGCGGCGGCAAGCTTTGTCGAGCAGCACGGCCACCTTCAGACTGCGCGGCTGATGGGCGAGGAAAAGCTTGCGCAGGTATCCCATGGTGAGTCCGGTGTCGAGGATGTCTTCGACGATGATGACGTTCTTGTCGGCCATGGAAGAATCCACGTCCTTATTCATCTTGACTTCACCGCTGGTGCGGGTGCCGGCGCCGTAGCTGGCGACGCTGATGAAGTCGAAGGTCGCGTCCAGCTTGACTTGGCGGGCAATGTCGCCCAGGAAAATCGAGGCGCCTTTGAGAACGCCGACGAAGATGATGGACTGGCCGGCGAAGTCGCGGGTGATCTCCGCCGCCATTTCGCTGACGCGGCGCGCGATCTGGTCCCGGGTGAAGAGCGTTCTCAGCTGTGGAGTCACGGCAGTGGGCGTGGGCATGGACGGGTATTACAACATATTTGGCCACAGAGGGCACAGAGGAACACGGCGGAAAGGAGAAATATTTTATTTGGCAACAGAGGAACACGGCGGAAAAGGCTCTGCGAAATGCATCGACCCCTTCGCTCCGCTCCCGAGATTGAATGCAGGCTGGTAGAATTCTTCGGCCTCGTTTGCATCTGATACGGCAGAAAGGCAGCCATCATGGACTTGAAAGGCGCAAAGCTGACGTGGTTGGGACATGCAACGTTCCGGCTGGAGAGCGGAGGGAGCACCATCCTGATCGATCCCTGGGTGATGGGAAATCCGTCATGCCCGGACAGTGAAAAGAAGATTAAGAAAGTGGACGCGCTGCTGTGCACGCACGGCCACATGGACCATATCGGGGACGCGGTGTCGATCGCAAAGCAGCACAACCCGAAGGTGGTGGGCATATTCGAGCTGGCGCTGTGGATGCAGAAGAAGGGCGCCCAGCATGTCTTGCCAATGAACAAGGGAGGAACGCAGGAGGTGGCGGGAGTGAAGGTCACGATGGTGCAGGCGCAGCACTCGTGCGGCATCCAGGAAGATGACGGAACCATCATTTACGGCGGCGAGGCCTGCGGATACGTCATCGAACTGGACAGCGGGCTGAAGCTATATCACGCGGGGGACACGAACGTGTTCGGCGACATGCGCATCATTCATGAACTGTATCACCCGGAAATCGTGATGCTGCCGATCGGAGACCTTTACACCATGTCGCCTCGAGAGGCGGCCTATGCGTGCCAATTGCTGCGGCCGAAGACGGTGATCCCGATGCACTTCGGAACCTTTCCGGCGCTGACAGGAACGGCGTCGCAGTTCAAGAAGTTGACTTCGGAGGCCGCCTGGGATGTGTTGGAGATGAAACCCGGGCAGACGATCGGGTGAAAGAGTTTGAAATTGGAAATTTGAAAATTGGAAATTTTGTGCAGAAGTACCTGAGTACCAGGTACGTTTGGACACCGAGGTACTGGTTGAGCAAGGGAGATTATGAATAAGACAAAGCGGCCGTCGTGGGCGATGGGCGGAGTCACCGGCGAAGCCGTGGACAACTATATCTATTCGTTGCTGCCGGAAAGCGATCCGGTGCTGCGCAAGATGGAAGAAGAAGCGGCGAAGCGCGACATCCCGATTGTAGGACCGGCCGTGGGCCGGTTGCTGTACATGCTGGCGCGGTTAAGCGGGGCGCGCCGCGTGTTCGAGATGGGCTCCGCGATCGGGTATTCGACAATCTGGTGGGCGCTCGGAGTGGGTGAAGAAGGGCACGTGGTGTACACCGATGGCGACTCCAATCGCGCCATGGAGGCATACAAGAATTTCGAGCAAGCCGGGGTGGAGAAGCGGATCGAAATCAAGGTTGGCGACGCGCTGGAGATTCTGTCGGAACAGAACCTGGAACCGTTCGACATCATCTTTAACGACGTCGACAAGGAGGACTACCCCAAGGTGTTCCGGCTGGCTGTGCCGCGGATACGCCGGGGAGGCTTGTTCGTGACCGACAATGTGCTGTGGAGCGGGCGTGTGGCCGATCCCGCCAATAAAGAGAGGGAGGAGTCGACGCGGGCGATTTTGGAGTTCAACAGGTTGCTGTACGGATCCAAGGAACTGTTTCCAACGATCCTGCCGCTGCGGGATGGAGTGGCAGTGGCGTTGAAGCAGTAGAGAATTCAGTCAGCGGGTTCATCCACACACGCGAGGAAATCGCGTCCTGGCTGCTAGCTCTTAGCCCCTAGCTGCTCGATCGCCGCACTGACCGGATCGTCTTCGATTGCGTTCACCAAGCCGATGCGAAGGGCCTCGCGGGCGTGGATCTTCTCGGCTTCGATCATCATCTGCAGGGCGCGCGTTTTTCCGACCAGGCGCGGCAAGCGCTGCGTTCCACCCCAGCCGGTAATCAATCCCAGCGCGGCGCCACGATGTCCGAAAACGGCATGAGGCGAAGCGATGCGCCTATGGCAGGCTAGCGCCAGGTCCAGCCCGCCTCCCATGCAGTAGCCGGAGACGGCGGCGATGATGGGGGCGGGGAAGCATTCGATTTCGTTCATCAGCGCTTGTCCCATGTGGGAAAACTCGTAGGCCGCAGGGCCGGTGAGGGCGACGATCTCTTCGAGATCGGCGCCGGCGGAAAAGAACTTGTGATTGCCGGTGATGACCAAGGGGCGCGGATCGCGAGCGAGGTCTCGCACGGCGCCAGTGAGCGCGAGGACGCAGGCGCGGGTAAGGCGATTGGTGGAATCGGGGGAAATGATGCGAAGGACGGTAGCGCTGTCCCGCTCGTCGAGGTTGTAGTGAGTTTCCGACATGCAAATTGAACCACGGATTTACACGGTGAACACAGACAAGGCAAGAGATTCTTCCGCTCCGGGGTACTTTCGCCGAAACGCCCGCGGACCTGCGGGCATTCGCCCTCGCTCCGGATGACACAGGTTCAGGGTGCGTTTAATCGTGTTCATCCGTGCAATCTGAGGCGTTCTTGAATTCTAGGTGCTGGCGGGGATGCCGCGCGGTTTGATGTTCTGGCGGATGAACTGGACGATCTCGTCCATAGCGGTGCCGGGCTGAAAGATACCGGCAACGCCTTTTTGCTTCAGCGCGGGAACGTCCTGGTCGGGGATGATGCCGCCGACCAGCACCAGGACGTCGTCCATGTTGTTCTGCTTCAGCAGGTCCATGACGCGGGGCACGATGGCGTTATGGGCGCCGGAAAGAATGGAAAGGCCGATGACGTCAACGTCTTCCTGCAAGGCAGCGTTGACGACCATTTCCGGCGTTTGGCGGAGGCCGGTGTAAATGACCTCCATGCCGGCATCGCGAAGAGCGCGGGCGATGACCTTGGCGCCGCGGTCGTGGCCGTCGAGTCCAGGCTTGGCGACCAGGACACGGATTTTGCGCTCGGCGGGCATGGCAAATCATTATTTAACCACAGAGGACACAGAGAAAACACACTCAAGGCGCAAAGCAGAAGACGCCAGGGTCAAGATAGGAAAGGTGGTCCCGGCGAGGCGCCGGGACCTACGGATCGGAGTCAAGAAGCCTTGGCGCGTCTTGACTTGGTATTCCTAGGTGTTCGCTGTGGCTGAGATTTTGCTTCCGGTTTGTCGGAAGAGCGCCATAAATACCAGCAGGCTAAAGAGCGGTAGGGCTTCCACTTTTCTGAAAATTTCAGGATCTGTTTCGGCTTGGGGACCTTGCGTTTGTTGTAGTGGCGGCAGATGGCCATGTTGATGCCGAGATCGACGGTGGGCATGACGTCGAGACGGCCCAGGGCGAAGATGAGGAACATTTGCGCCGACCAGACGCCGACGCCTTTGACGCGCGTGAGGTGCGCGATGACCTCCTCGTCGGTCATGTTGGGGAGGCTCTCGAAATCAACTTCGCGTGAAATGGTCTTGGCGGCGAGATCGCGAATGTAGCTGAGCTTTTGCCGGGAAAGACCGCAGGAGCGCATCTGCTCCTCGGTCAGCGCAAGGACGGATTCCGGCGTGATGCCGAAGCCGCCATAGAGAGAGCGCTCGGTGTCCTGTCCGTGGACAGCCTTCTCGCAGGCGATTTGCAGGCGCAGGTAGATGGTGCGGGCGGCGGCGCCGGCCAATTGCTGGAAGACGATGGCGCGGACCATGGCTTCGAAGGTTGCGGGACGGCGGTCGAGGCGAAAAGGTCCGATCCGGGCAATGAGTTCCGCCATGACGGGATCGGACTTCTTGAGGTGATCGATGGCGCGGCGCATGACGAAATTATAGATTTACCGGCGCACGCTATAGATTCGCATTCCGGTAAAAACGTGTAAAAGGCTCAGCGGGAGGAGCGACCGCCAACGGCAGCCAGCACGACGCCGCCAATGATGATGGCAACAGAGGCGGGCAGGGGAATGCGGTCGGAAGTCTGGGTCTGAACCCCGATCTTGGCGTCGCCCACCTGGATACCGCTGCTGTGCTGGTGCGGGATGCCGACGAACAAGGAAAGTATTCCGAGGACAATCAGGATCAAGCCGACGGCGAGTAGAGGGCGCATGGGGAGTGAGATGCGCGGCTACTCTGGCGGGCTGCTCACGCCTATTCGGCTCGTGTCGCTATGCGCGGGCGAGAGCGCCCGCGCTCCTACTCTTTGAACGTTTACGCATTATCAAATATTACGTAATGCTGGCTTCCTCGTAGGTGCCGTAGACGTCGCGCAGGGCGTCACAGATTTCGCCGACGGTGGCATAGGCGCGGACAGCGTCGATGATGTAAGGCATGGTATTGGCCTCGGAGATGGAAGCGTCGGGCCTGGCGCGAGGCTCCTCGGCGGAGGCGCGCTTCAGGGCCTCGAGGCGGCGGCGAACTTCGTCGTTGCTGCGGCGTTGGCGCAATTTCTTCAGCTTTTCCGTTTGCTGTTGGGCAACCGACTCATCAATATAGAGAATTTCCGGGGAAGGTTCCTCGATAGCGAACTCGTTGACACCGACGATGATCTTCTCTCGATTTTCCGCGGCACGCTGATACTGGTAGCTGGCTTCGGCGATTTCTTTCTGCGGATAGCCGCGCTCGATGGCCTTGACCATGCCGCCCATGGCGTCCATTTTCTCGAAGTAATCGAAAGCGCCTTTTTCCATGTCCAGCGTCAGGCGCTCGAGGAAAAAAGAGCCGCCGAGCGGATCAATGGTCTGGGTGACCCCGGACTCGTAAGCGATGATTTGCTGCGTCCGCAACGCAATGCGCGCGGCTTCGGCGGTAGGTAGCGCCAGGGCTTCGTCGTAGGCGTCGGTATGCAGCGACTGGGTGCCGCCGAGCACGGCGGCGAGCGCCTGGATGGCGACACGGGCGATGTTGTTCATCGGCTGCTGCGCGGTGAGGGAGACGCCTGCGGTCTGCGTATGGAACCGCATCAGCCGAGTGCGGTCGAGCTTCGCGTGCAGCCGGTCCTTCATCAGGCGGTACCAGATCTTGCGCGCGGCGCGGTACTTGGCGAGCTCCTCGAAAAAATCGTTGTGGGCATTGAAGAAGAAGCTGAGGCGAGGGCCGAATTCATCGACATCGAGTCCGCGGCGGAGCGCCCACTCGACGTATTCCACGCCGTCGTAAATGGTGAAGGCCAATTCCTGCAGCGCGGTGGAGCCCGCTTCCCGAATGTGGTAACCGCTAATGGAGATGGTGTTGAAGCGCGGCGTGAACTTGGACCCGAACTCGAAGGTATCGATCACCAGGCGCATGCTGGGCGCGGGCGGATAGATATATTCCTTCTGCGCGATGTATTCCTTGAGGATGTCGTTCTGGATGGTGCCGGAGATTTTCTTCCAATCCGCTTTCTGCTTTTCCGCAACCACCAGGTACATGGCCCACAGCACCGAGGCGGGCGAGTTGATGGTCATGGAGGTAGTGACGTTCTCAAGATCGATGCCGTTGAAGAGGATCTCCATGTCCTCGAGCGAATCAATGGCAACGCCGCACTTGCCGACCTCGCCTTCGCTGAATGGATGATCGCTGTCGTAGCCCATCAGGGTAGGAAGATCGAATGCGACCGACAACCCGGTGCCACCGCTCGCGAGCAGGTACTTGTAGCGCTCGTTGGTTTCCTCCGGGGAGGCGAAGCCGGAGAACTGGCGCATGGTGAAAAGCTTGCCGCGGTATCCGGTGGCGTGAATGCCGCGGGTGTAGGGAGGCTGGCCCGGGTAGCCAAGATAATCGTCGTACTTCCAGTCTCCTGGCAGGTCGGCCTGGGTATAGAGACGTCGCACGGGATAGTTGGAGATGGTGGTGTAGCGGGCGCGGCCGTGCTGGTCGAGGTTGGTGCCCGTAGCGGCGCCAATGGGCTTTTCCGGCGCCTTCTCCAGGGTCTTCGCCAGCGTGCCCTCGGCCCATTTCTTTTCGGTATCGGAGGGATGACGACCTTCAAAAATGTCGGTGATCGGCGATTCGGCTACAGGTTTGTCCGTGCTCTTGATGTCAGCCATACGCAGTGGCGAAACAAACTACCCATCATATAGAGATGCGGCGGGGCGTAGCAATCGCACGCATTCGGAAAACAGTGCCAGCCCGGAAAAGGTCAAAGTGTTTCCTGGAAACTGCAAACGGTTGCGGTAACGGCCGCCAGGTTACTGAAACAAGCCTTTACATATCAATGGCTTACAAATGCAAGCTATGGCTCTCCGGTTGCGATACTCAGCAGCAGAGTCGACAAGGCGGGGGTACGACCATGGACAAGCTGGAACAAGACGGCCTACAGGCGGGGTGGCCGCGGATTTTGGCTTTATTGACTTGCCTGGTGATGACGCTGGTAGTGGCGGAACAGGGCCTCACGATCGAGAAGCAGCGCGTACTGATCCAGCAGCTGTGGAGCGACAGCAAGCAACTGACGCAGATGCGCGCTCAGGATCTGGCCAAGCAGCACGCGAAAATGAACGTCACCGATCCGAAGGGGCCGTCCAAGCAAGAAAAACGGAAGCCCGAAAAGGTGGCTCCGGCGCCGCAGAAGCCATCCGTGCCGTCCGTGCTGCCGGCGAAACCGGCGCGGATGTTGAAGCAGATCTAACGGGCTTGAGGGACGGGCTGGGCGTCGACCGCTTTCAGCAATTCCGGGGACCAGAGCGCGAGGTGCTGTTTACCTCGCGCATTTATTTCTGCGGCAACGCGGTTATACGAGGCCGGCAGTTTGCGGAAATCCAGCATGCACTGGATCAGGGCGGCGCGCCCGTAGCGTTGCTCGACCAGGACCGCCATCCGGTAGCCCAGTGAATACCATGGGCCGATGCTTCCGAAAAATTTCATCGCCTGCCCGCGAACTTCGTCCTGGCTGGAAAGACGGCCGGAAGATGCGTCGAGGAAGAACTGCTGAACTCGATCCAGATCGGCATTGAAATTCTGCATGTCGCGCTTCCACTCCGCTTGCAACTCCGTCGTATAGGTTGCGACAGGGTCGATGTCCGGACCTCCGGCGGCGGCGAGCATGGCTACCCCTTCTCCGAACGCGCCCATCCACTCGGCGGCGGCACGGGGTCCGGCAGGCAGGGAAGCGATGGCCTGGTCATAAGCTTTGCTGTTGCTGGAAAGGCCGATGTGATGCAGTTCGTGGGCAACGATAATTTCGAAACGCGCCTGGCCCTCGGCGGGATCGAGATAAAGGAAGATGGTTGGGTCCGTTTCCGTATCAAACACGAAGCTGTTGCTTTGCGGTTTAATGACGGGAAAAACCTTCGCGCGAATGACGGACTCGGCGGGCAGGTAGGCCAGCACGCGCTGGGCGGCGGCGTTCAGGTCGGCCTGTTTCCATTCTGCGAGTGTGCGTCGCAGTTCGGCCGAACGCTTCAGGGTTGCGTCAGACAACACGAACTTCTTGAAATCGTCGTCGGTGAAGTCGCGATGCATGTCGGCCTCGCGTCGCTTGAGACGCTGGTAGGGTTCGGTAGCGAACAGTCTTTCCCAATCACCGGTGGCGACGGACTGGCCGGCATTCTGTCTGGCAAGAATCGCGAGGACGGCGTCGGCTTCACTGGTGTCCAATCGGAGTTGGACACGCCTGGATGTGTCGGCAGCAAAAGCGCAGGCAACAGCGGCCAGCAAAAGCATGGCAAGTATGAGTCGGCGCAATGGAACTCTCCGGGAAGTTAGACGGGCTGGAAACTTATTCGTCAACGCTGCGACCAAGTTCCCACGCCTTGGCGTATTTCCAGCTCACGTACACTGAGTGGTAGAGGTGGAGCAGCAAGCCTTCGCGGCCATCGAGGAATCCCAGCCGGAAAACATAGTTGTAGACAAACGTGGCGATCGGGTTGAGGACGATGTTGACCAGATCGAAACCGCGACGGCGGGCTTGATGCAGGTGTTTGGCCTGCATGGTGGAGTAACTGTTCATGTGCGCGATATAGCCGGCCAGCGTGGGATAGGCGTGGTGGAGCATGGCGTGGCGGAGATTGGCGGTTGGGCCGGTGACCTGAATGGTGGGATGAGCGCCGTGCTCGATCCATAGTCCCGCGCCGCGTCGGATGAGGCGCAACTTGCGGTCGGGATAGAAGCCGCCATGACGGATCCAGCGACCGAGAAAGAAATTCTTGCGGGGAATCCAGTAGCCCTGCACCGACGGAGTGGCGGTCAACAGAGCGTGAATTTCCTCTGCCGCAGCGGGTTCCAGCGGCTCGTCCGCATCCAGAGATAAAATCCAATCGCCGCCAGCTTTTTCCAGCGCGGAATTTTTTTGTCCGGCGAAGCCCTTCCATTCCTCGGAAAAGATTTTTGCGCCGTACTGGCGCGCGATGTCGAGAGTGCGGTCGGTTGAACCGGAATCAACGATGATGATTTCGCCGCCGAGATCGCGCACCAGGTCCTTCACGCTTTCCAGAGTGCGCGGAAGGTTTTCTTCCTCATTCAGCGTGATGATGGCAACCGAGAGCACGGCGAGATTGTAGATTGAATTGCGGAATTGCCGAACTGCGGAATTGCAGAATTGCTTTCGTCGCGCGAAGCAATTCTGCAATTTCAATTCCGCAATGTGCTTACTGCAGTTCCGGCGGAGTTGGCTTCTCCGCCGCAGGCGGCTGCTGCGCCGGGGGCTGACCGACAGGACCGGTCGGCGTTGGCGGCAAAGGTTGGGCGGGCTGACCGGCCTGCGGAATGGTCGGCGGAGCCTGCGGATTGTCGGTACGAGGCACGACGCCCGGCACATTCGGGGATTTCTTTACTTGAGCACTTTCGGCATCCGCAATATCGATACCGAGATGACTGAGCGTGACGCCGGTAGCGCGGTCGACTTCGACACGCGATTTTTCGTACGCTGCGCGGGCGCTGACCAGGTTCGATTCCGCCTGCGCCAGGTCACGCTGCGACTGCAGGACGTTGTAATTGGTGGAAGCGCCGAGGAGATATTTTTTCTGCTCGGCATCGAGGCTTTCGGCGGCGAGCTTGGCGCCGGCCTGCGCGGCGTCAACGCGCGCCCGGTTTTGCTCCAGGGAGTACTGGGCGTTGCGCACCTCGATGCGAATCTGGTTCTGCAGCTGCTGCAAGCGCATTTGCGCCTGGCTATATTCCAGTTCGGAGCGAACCTGGTCAGCCTGGGCGCTGCGGTTGCGAATCGGAATGTTGATCGACAGGCCCATCCCCTTGTCGGGAGCGCTGCTGTCGAACAGACCGCCGAATGTGGAGCCGTAGCCGGTGGTCGGAATGGGACTTCCGAATGCAATGCTGGCGGGTGTCCCCACGCCACCCAGCGCCGAAGCACCATAGAAAGCAAACAGGTCCACGGTCGGAAGCAGGGCGCTGCGGGCGCCTTTTTTGTTGATCTCGCGATTGGTGAGGTCAATACGCGACTGTGCCAGTTCCCAGCGGTGGGAGAGCGCGTCGTTGAGCATATCCTGAATCGGCGTGACCGGCTCCGTGCTCGGCATGGACATGGTGTCGGTCGGGATCACCTCGGCGGCGGCAAGCGCGGGATCCTGAAGGTTGCGTGAGAGTGCGTTCTTGGTCAGCAGCTGCTGCAACTGGAGGGCCGTCTGGCTGATGATCAGGTCCTGCTTCGCGGAAGCGACCGCGCTTTGCGAGCGCACGACCTCGATCGGCGCCAGGGTGCCGATCTGCACCTGCTTCTGCGTGTCGCCGAGCAACTGGTTAGCCAGTCCGAGGGAGCGCTCCTTCACGCGCACATCCTCATAGGCATTCACCAGGTCCCAGTAAATGTTCTGGACTTGAGTGACCGTGGAAATCACCTGGCCGCGGAAGGCAACGTCGGCGATTTCGCGGCTGTTCTTCGCCTGCCGGATGAAGCGCAGGTTGGGCGCGATGCCGAAACCCTGCAGAAGATGCTGGCTGATCGTGAGCCGAAAACTGCTGTTGAGCGCCGGGCTCAAAAATGTCCGGGCGCTGTTGGAGGTAACGCGAGAGTTGTTGAACCCCACGCTCATGTTGGTGCCGGTGGCGAATCCCTGGTTATAGGTGAAGTTCGCGGTGCTCGTGTTCTGGTTCAGGGTAGAAACGCCGGCAATGACAGCGTTGGATTGCGGAAAGACGGCGCGTTCAATCTGCAAGGTGCTGCTGACGAACGGGTCGAAAGAAGGAACTGTCGGTCCGACGCCGGTGGTGGAGGTGACCAAACCGCCGGTGCCGGTGCCGGCGCCGCCGGCCGCGCTGCTGGTGCCGCCGGCGCTGGCCCCGGAGGCTCCGGTGCCGAAACCGCCCACGCCGCCTCCGGGCGTGCCGCTGACGATTCCGGCGGCGACGCCGCGGGCAGCGGCGCCCGACTTGGTGCGCAGAATGTCGGTGTCGGCAATGTCGAGGTTATAGCGCGCGATGGCGATGTCGAGATTGTTTTCCAGCGCCAGCGTAATGGCGTCGTCCAGCGAAAGCATAAGCTTGCCGTTCTGGATCAACTGGTCAATGCGCGGGCTGTTGGCGAAATTGGGTGCCGGCACAGTCCGCGCCAGGTAAGGCGCGATGGGATTGGGGAGGGGTGGTGCTCCTCTCGAATAATCGGTTCGCTGTGCCCACGCCGACGAAGCCAGGCATGCCGCAACCGTGAAAGCGATGAGAGTGCCGCGAAACACAAAAAAAGACCTCGATGACATGCTTCTCTCTCCCGTACGTCGTACAGCGTGCATTGCGATAGACTGCCGAAGGTTGCGATTCGTCACCAGGTGATACGCAATTGCCCTCCGGCAGGTTCAAAAAACCGGCAGACGGAGTTTGGGTGCCCCGCTGCATGTTGCAGAAACGCACCAGTATATCTGAGGCGGCGCGGCTCATCGCCTCCATCGAGTAAAGATTGTGTAAACACAGCGGCAGGAGTTTCGTTGCCGGCAAAGTTTCTCGCATGCGTACGCTGAAAATCACGCTCGCCTACGATGGCTCCGAATTCAGCGGCTGGCAGGTGCAGCCGGGCCGGCCGACCATCCAGGGGACGCTGGCCGAGGCGCTGCGCCGGATCACCGGCGAGAGCGTACTGCCGCAGGGCTCAGGACGGACCGATGCCGGCGTGCACGCGCTGGCGCAGGTGGCGTCGTGCACGATGGAAACGTCGATTCCGGATTCCAACCTCGTAATTGCGCTGAATGACATCCTCCCGGCAACCATCCGAGTGATGCAGGTGGAAGAAGTGAAGCCGGAGTTTCATGCTCGAAGGTCGGCACGGGCGAAGACGTATCGATACCGCGTCTTTCGCGGCGACATTTGCCCGCCGTTTCTGGCCAGGCAGGTGTATCACCATCCATATCCGCTGGACGAGCAGGCCATGATGGCTGCGGCGCCTGCAGTCGTCGGCGAGCACGATTTCACGTCATTCGCGGCAGTCGATCCGGAGAAGCGCGACGAGAACGGCGACCGGTCAAATGTGCGGGCCATCTCGGTCTCGAAGTGGGAGCGCGCGGGCGAGGAATTGGTGTACACGGTCCGCGGCAACGGATTTTTACACCACATGGTACGCAACCTGGTGGGAACGTTCCTGCTGGTGGGCAAAAGATCACTGCAGGCGGGCGACGTTGTGCGCATCTTGCAGGCGCGCGACCGCTCGGCGAATCCCGGGGCGACCGCGCCGGCAGGCGGGCTGTACCTGGTCTCGGTGGAATATTGAGACGCATGGCCTCGGATTGGGACCACAGGCTTCGAACCGAAGTGGGAAGCAATTCGGGCAGTTTGAGCGAATCGGCGATACACAATGCCAAGGATGGGGCCTTTGCGTTAATCTGCGGACACATGGCAACGGAACCCCAAGTGGTCGCCCGGCGCATTGTCGCGGTAAATCCCGCTACCGGGGAGACTTTGCGCGAGTTCGATTGCGCGAAGGACGGCGAGGTCGCGGGCGCGGTGGAGCGCGCGCGCAAGGCGCAACTTGCCTGGGAGGCTACCGGAATACAGCGGCGGATCGAGATACTGCGCGCCTTTCAGACGTGCCTTCACGCGAAGAAAGAAGAGGTTGCGCGGCTGATTACCCGCGAGGCCGGCAAGCCTTATGCCGAGGCGTTGGTCCAGGAGGTTGTAGTTGCGCTGGATGCGACGCGCTTCTGCATCGAGCAGGCCCCGGAGATGCTGCGCGCTGAACCGGTGCCGCACAGGAATCCAATCATGAAGGCAAAAGCCGGGCGGCTGTTGCGGCGTCCGCACGGGGTGGTCGGCATCATTTCGCCCTGGAATTTTCCATTCTCCACACCGGCAGGAGAAGTGGTGGCGGCGCTGGTCATGGGGAATGCGGTGGTGCTGAAGCCGTCGGAGTTCACGCCGCTGTGCGCTCTGGAATTGAAATCGTTATTCGAGGCCGCGAAATTGCCCGACGGATTGTTCGAGGTGGTGGTCGGCGACGGCGCAACTGGCGCGGCGCTGATTGCGTCGCCGATCGACAAGCTGGTGTTTACTGGCAGCGTCGCCACTGGGCGGCGAGTTGCCCAGGCTTGTGCGGCACGATTTCTGCCGGTGGTGCTCGAGCTCGGCGGCAAGGATCCCATGCTGGTGCTCGACGATGCCGACCTGGACGTGGCATCGAGCGGCGCGGTGTGGGGAGCGTTCGTCAATGCGGGGCAGGCGTGCTTATCGGTGGAGCGGTGTTACGTGCATCGCAGCTTATATGACCGTTTCGTGGAAATGTGCGTCGAGAAGACGCGAAAGCTTAAGGTCGGCAATGGCGCCGAGCCCGACACTGACATCGGCCCCATGATCCACGAGCGCCAGCTGCGAATCGTGGAGGAGCAGGTGAACGACGCGGTGGCGCATGACGCGCGCGTGCTCGCGGGCGGACGGCGAATAACGGAGTTGGGTCCGAATTTCTACGCGCCCACGGTCATGACTGGAGTGGACCACTCCATGCGGGTCATGCGCGAGGAGACGTTCGGGCCGGTGCTGCCCATCATGGCGTTCGATTCCGACGAGGAAGCCATTCGTCTCGCCAACGACTCGGAATTTGGGCTTGCCGCCAGCGTCTGGACTCGAGACCGCAGCCGTGGCGAGCGGGTGGCGCGGCAAATTTCAGCGGGAACCGTGCTGGTCAACGATGCTGTGGTCGGCTTCGGCATCAGCGAGGCGCCACACGGGGGCGTGAAGTGCAGCGGGATGGGACGCACGCATGGACGCTTGGGTCTGGAAGAGATGGTCTGGACGCAGTATCTCGATTCCGATCGCCTGCCGGGAATGAAAAAAACCTGGTGGTACGGCTATGGGCCAGAGTTCGGGCGACAGATGGAGTCCTTCGCAGACTGGCTTTTCGCGCCCAGGCTGCTCACGCGAATGCGGGGGGCGCTGCGCTCGGCGGGATCACTGTTGCGGAAAAGGTTGTGATTAGGTGCGAGTGATCACGAATTTCCGCCGTGCCCACATCCAGGTGGCAAATCCGACCAACAGCGTAATCGCCAGCACCGCCCCGGCACTACGCTGGATACGCGTCGCCAGCACTGCCATGAACAACAGCGCGAGCACCGCAAAAAAGTTTCCGGCAGGCAGTCGGAATGCGTCAGCCTGAGGCTGCTTTCGCCTCAATGCGGGCAGAGCAGCGGCGACCCCACCGTATACCAGGATTTTGGACAGTGTGGTTAAGACGGCGTTCCATCGAAAATTTCCGGCGATGGAGAAGGCCATTGCCAGGGCGGCAAACAGCAGAATCGAAACATAGGGCGTTTGGAAGCGGGGATGAATGGCGGCAAACCAGCGTGGAAAATCGCCCTGCTCTCCCATGGCGAAGGTCAAGCGTGGGGAGTGCAGCAAGCTGGCACTGAGATATCCATACATTGAAACCAGGGCCCCCGCCGCGACGAACCATCCTCCTACTTGGCCCAGGAATCGCTGTGCCGCGTCGGCGGCGGGTTTGCCACTGGCTGCGGCGTTGGGGAGGATGTGAATGACGACATATTGCAAAGCGACAAACACGAGGGCGGCGGCGGCAATGGAGACAGCAATCGCAAAGGGGAGGTCGCGCCGTGGGTCCCGCGACTCCCCCGTCACTAAGAAAACGGCTTCGAATCCACCGTAGGCGTACACCATCAGGACAATGCTGTCGAACCAATCGCCAACGCTGGCCGAAATCGCCGGCGGGATACTGCGTAGGGCGGGATGGAGCACTAGCGCCAATCCGCAACCTGCGATTAGAAACGCCAGGAGACCGAGTTTGGCTGCGCTGAAAAAGTTGCTCACGGTGGTCGCGCCACTCACGCCCAGATAGTTCACTATGGCCAGGAAGGAGATCAGCGAGAGTAATAGAATCGCTCGCGGCAACGGGGCTTCAATGCCGGGGAAAAATTGCGTGCTGTAGGAGATGAACAGGTCTGCAACAGCCGAGGTGGCGGCGATGCGCGACAGCCACATCATCCAGCCGATCTGGATAGCGACAAACGGCCCGAATGCCGCCCGCGCGTAGAGATACGGTCCTCCCGTCTCGCGAAATTGTGAACCCACCTCTGCCATACAAGCGGCGATGACGCCCACGCCTACGCCGGCAATCAGATAACCGGGTACGCTCCACGCGCCGAGTCGTGCGGCCAAAAGCGATGGAAGACCGAATACGCTGGCGCCGATGATGGTGTTGAACATCAGCGCCGCCAGGCTCCAGCGCCCGATGGCGCGAACCAGGCCAGTCTCGTGGATTGCTGGTGGGGCAGGCATTTTTGTTGGACCTGGGTCGCGGGACGTCCGGCCGGAATCCGCCGGCCAGGGGCTCACGACCTTCGACAAAATCCGGCTATTCTAATGCGGCTGCCTGCTGCGGCAGCTACAATCCTCTTCCTTCTTCGCGGATTGACCAGTAAAATGGCCTGTTTTCATCACAATTTTCGCGATCTTTCAGAAAGAACCAATGGCGACCGCCCCCATGCAAACAGACAGCGTTAACTCCGGCAACGTGCCCCAACTTGCAAAGCACAAGATCAAGATCAAGAAACCCGGGCAACGCGCCTGCAATGAAAAAGACGCCAAAGGAAAGCTCTGCGGTGGACACCTGAAGCGCTGGTTCTACACGAGCGACGTGCTGGAAAAAGCCTGCGGTGATGTGGAACAGGCGTTCGGCCCCAACGCCGAGATTTACCGTTGCGAGCACTGCCGCACGCTCTACCTGCCCAATCCGAAGGATCCGAGCGGGCTCAATGTCGCCGGGCGCGGCGAGATATCGACCTTCGGTCTGACCCTGCCCCCGAAGGATACGAAGTAGATGAGGAGGCGCCGGTTTTGGCACAGGGGTGCAGCGCCGCCAACCGGGCCGGTGGAGACTCTCCCGTCGCAGTTGAGTGCGGAAGACAGCGTTCCGCGGGGTAAACAGCGCATCTAAGCGGATGAGCGTGAAAGCGTCGGAGCTGATTTACGACTGGAACAACGTGCCCGGGCCGGATTTCAAGCCGGGCGGGCCGGTGTTGCTCAATGACGAATCGCTGCGCGACGGGCTGCAATCGCCGTCGGTGCGCGATCCCTCCATTGCAGAGAAAATCGAAATCCTTCACCTGATGGAGACGCTGGGCATCAACTCGCTCGACATCGGCCTGCCCGGCGCCGGACCACGCGCGGTGGAGCACGCCACCGCCCTGGCACGCGAGATCGCCGGCAATAAAATGAAGATCAAGGCCAATTGCGCGGCGCGGACGCACGAGAACGATATTCGTCCTATCGCCGAGATCGCGCAAAAGACCGGCCTGGAGATTGAGGCCGCAACCTTCATCGGCTCCAGTCCGATCCGACGCTATACGGAGGGGTGGAGCGAGGACTTCCTGCTGCAGACGACGGAGAAAGCGGTGAAGTACGCGGTGTCGCTGGGGCTGCCCGTCATGTACGTGACCGAGGACACCACCCGCTGTGACCCGGCGACGGTGAAGAAGCTGTATGCGACGGCGATCAACTGCGGGGCGCGAGCAATCGTGATCTGCGACACCTGCGGTCACGCCACGCCCATGGGCGCGCTGCACCTGGTGCGCTACGTGGTCAAGGAAGTCGTGGTGCCGTCGGGCATGATGATCCGCGTGGACTGGCACGGCCACTGTGACCGCGGCATGGCTTTGGCAAATTCGCTGGCGGCGTTGATGGGCGGGGCACATTGCGTGCATGCCTGCGGCCTCGGCATCGGCGAGCGCGTGGGCAACACGCAGATGGACCAGATGCTGGTCAATCTGAAGCTGATGGGGATTCCACCGTGGAATGACCAGGACCTTTCCAAGCTGAAGGATTATTGCGTGGCGATCGCGCGCGCAACCGGCCTGCCGATTCCGCGCAACTACCCGGTGGTCGGCGAAGACGCCTACCGCACCGGTACCGGCGTGCACGCAGCGGCGGTCATCAAGGCCTACAAAAAGAACGACGTCGAACTGGCGAACAACGTATACTCCGGCGTTCCAGCGCACTATTTCGGCTTGGAACAGATTATCGAGATCGGCCCGATGAGCGGAAAGTCCAACATTGTTTTCTGGCTGGAGCGCCGCGGCCTGGACCCCACCAGCGAGGTGGTGGAGCGCATCTACCAGCGCGCCAAGAGGTCGGACCGAATGCTGACCGAAAACGAGATCCTCGAATGTTGCCAGCCCTCGGCATCCGCGACTCATTGAGTTCCTCGTTTCAAGTTAGGTAAGATCCCAATTTGCCCATGGCGAATCCCATGCCAGCCGCGGAGTCTCCCATGCCGGCACAAACCGCCGTCGCGCGGCAGGTGTCGCGCATCGCCGCCCTGGCGCCGGTGGAGGCCGCGACTGCGTGGTTCTTGGCACACGAAGAGTTGTTGCTGGAACGGCAGATGGAAGTAACGCGGATCCCGGCGCCACCGTTCGGCGAAACGGCGCGCGCAGAATGGCTGGCAGCGCGTTTTCGCGAGCTGGGCCTTGAGGAAGTGCACATTGACGGCATCGGCAACGTGATCGGTATTCGTCCGGGAGCGGCGGCGCAACCGGAGCCGAAGTACCTGGCGGTTACGGCGCACATGGACACGGTATTTCCCGCCGGCACGGGAGTCGTCGTTCGGCGCGAAAACAATCGGCTTTATGGTCCGGGCATTTCCGACAACAGCGCCGGGATCACGGCACTGCTGGCGCTGGCGGGCGCTTTGCAACACGCGGAAATCCGCACCGAGTGGCCGCTGGCATTCATCGGCAACGTCGGCGAAGAGGGAGAAGGCGACGTGCGCGGGATGCGTTACATTTTCGCCGAGGCGTGCTGGCGGGACACAATTGCGGCGACGTTAGTGCTCGATGGCGCCGGCACTGACACCGTGGTGACCGAGGCGCTCGGGAGCAAGCGTTTCCTGGTGACGCTGTTCGGCCCGGGCGGGCATTCCTGGAGCGATTTCGGCACAGCCAACCCGATCGTGGTGCTGGCCCGCGCCATTGATCAGTTCGCGCGCACGCCGATTCCCGCATCGCCGAAGACGACGTTTAATATCGGCGTCATCAGCGGCGGCACGTCGGTGAATTCGATTCCGGAAACGGCAAGCATCAAGGTGGACATCCGTTCCGTGGCAGGCGAGCAGGTGGAACGCCTGGAGCGAGCGTTGCGCGATGCCGTGGAGCGCGCCGTCGCGCAGGAGCCTCGTACGACTTTTGGCGGGCGCTCGCATAGCGGCTTGGCCGCCGATATCAAGCTCATCGGCAGCAGACCGGCGGCGAGGCTGGGCGCTGGAAGTCCGCTGCTGGCGGTGATCCAGGCCGTGGACACGTTGCTGGACAACAATGCGCGCCTGCAACGCGCTTCCACTGACGCCAACATTCCCTTATCGCAAGGACGTGACGCGGTGGCGATCGGAGCCGGTGGAGCTGGAGGAGGCGCGCACACGCTGCACGAGTGGTATGACCCTACCGGGCGCGATCTCGGATTGCGGCGCATCCTGCTGACCGTGCTCGCGGTGGCCGGAGTCCAGGAATGAAACTTGTTGTTCCGTTAATGATTCTGTTCGCCATGAACCTGCAAGCGCAGTCCAGCAAGCTCGAAGCTCCCGATCAGATCTTCATCAACGGCGACATTTACACCGGCGCAGAGGAAGGATTCGGCGGCGCTGCAGCCAAGGTGTATCCGCGCGCGCAAGCAATCGCGGCGAAGAAAGGGCGCATCGTGGAGGTCGGCACTAGCGATGCGCTTCGCAAGAGGAAAGGCCCGCGGACGCAAGTGATCGACCTGGGCGGGCACTTCGTCATGCCCGGGTTGAACGACGCACACCTGCACCTCGCGAACGGCGGCTTCGAGATGCTGAACGTTGAGCTGTCGGAGGTGAAATCTCTGGAGGAAATGAAGGCGCGCATTGCCGAGCGCGTGAAGAGCGCCGGGCCTGGCGAGTGGATCCTGGGCCGGGGCTGGGACGATACCAAGTGGACCGCGCAGAAAATTCCAACGCGGCAGGACCTGGACTCTGTCACCGGGGACCATCCTGCGCTCTTCATTCGCACCGACGGGCATATGCTGGTGGCGAACACGGCGGCGCTGCGCATCGCGGGCATTACGAAACAAACGCAGGATCCGGAGGGCGGTCGCATCGATCGCGACAACACGGGTGAACCCGAAGGCGGCTTGCGCGAAACTGCGCAAGTCCTGGCGCGGAAAATGGTTCCCCCGCCGACGCCGGCGCAACGGCGGCGCGGAGCCGAACTGGCGCTGCAGCAGGCGGCGCGCTACGGGCTCACATCGGCGCAGGACAACTCGCAATGGGAGGACTTCCTCACCTATGCCGACCTGGAAAATGAGGGCAAGCTGACACTGCGTATTTCCGAGTGGCTGCCGTTCCCGCAGCCGTTGAACATTCTGGAGCAGCACCGCGTGTTCCATTCGCCCGCAGACCCGATGCTGCACACCGGAATGCTGAAAGCGTTCATGGACGGCTCGATCGGATCGCATACCGCGGCGATGCTGTCGCCGTACACCGACGAACCGAAGAATTCCGGCCTGCCGCAATATGAACAGGCAACACTGGACCAGATGTCTGCCCAGCGAGCGGCGGCGGGATTCCAGATGGGTTTCCACGCCATCGGCGATCGCGGTGTGGCCATGGCCTTGCAGGCATTTGCCGCCGCCGAACGATACGTCGAAGAAAAAAATCCGAACGCGCCGCAACTGCAACAGCCCGGCGGCTTTCGTTTCCGCATGGAGCACGCGCAGGTGGTCGAGCCGGAAGACTTCGCACGCTTTCGCCAGCTGCGGGTGATCGCTTCCATGCAGCCCAACCACCTGCTGACGGACATGAATTGGGCGATTCAGCGCATCGGTACCGAAAGAGCGAAGCATTCCTACGCGTGGAATGAATTTCTGCGCAACGGTGTGGTGCTCGCGTTCGGCACCGACTATCCGGTAGAACCAATCACGCCTTTCCGCGGACTCTACGCCGCGGTCACGCGCAAGAATGAAGCGGGCACGAAGGAGTACGTGCCGGAACAGAAGATCTCGATTGACCAGGCCATTGCTGCCTACACGACCGGCGCCGCTTACGCGGAATTTGCCGAGTCGGAGAAGGGAAGGCTGGCGCCCGGGTTCCTTGCCGATTTCGTGGTTCTTGACCGCGATATCAGCAAGGTTGCGCCGGCGGAAATTCTGCAGACCAAGGTGCTGCGCACCGTGGTTGGCGGTAAGACCGTGTACGAAGCGGCGAAGTAATCTGTTTAGATTCGTTCCAGCTACTTTCGCGTGCGCGCTGGTTCTCGCCGGATGCCTTCGCGGCCATCGTGGCGGGTTACCCCGTCTTGGAACTGCTCCCGTCCCGGTAAGATCTCATCCTTTCGCCGGGTAGTACTTACCGTTGACCTCGGTGCCCATCACCGCGAAATCACACTTCGACGATTCCAGCGGGTCGGTCTTGAATGTGAAATTGATCGACGGCACGCGGATGGTGGCTTCCAGTTGCGCGCTTGCCCGGTGTCCTTCGAAGTGGTACTGCTGCTGGGGATTGTCGAAGGTCACAGTCTCGTCAAGCTGCTTGAAAACGAGCTTAAAGTCCATGAATGCGGGCGTAGTTTCCGCGTCCATGGCGGGCCATTTGGGCTGGTCAATGACGGCAACATTGTTCATCTGCAGGGTGGCGACTTTTCCGTCGGCACTGAACACGAGGCCGCTGGCAGGAACGGGAGTGACCCAGTAAAGACCTTCCGGTGAGATGGGCGGATGGAAATCGTGGATCTGGTTGGCAGGGACCGCCGGTCCCTTGAAGACGGTGAGTCAAGTATGGGTGAAGATGCCTTGCTGAGCTTTGCGCGCGGCCCAGTACTCACCGGCCATGTAGCTGTAATCCGTAGTCGGATTGCCCCAGGCGAGGCGGTTGCCCTGGTTGTCGGTGCCCATTCCCTTGAAGCCGGCACAGCGCGCCAGTTTGCCGTTAAAGTGAAAAATGTTGGAGAGCTCGACATTATCCTTCGGCATCTGGTTGTGATTGCCATTCTTGTCGAGCCACGGGATGGGAAACGGGCACAAGCCCCCGTTGGATACAGCGTGATCTTGCGGGATGGGGGGCGCGCAGCTTTCGGGCCCAGCTTGCGCTTGCAGCAGAAGGGTTGATGCGGACGCGGCGGCCGCGGCAGAAATGCCAAGCTTGAGCCAGCTGCGGCGGTTGAGTCCCAGTGACGGATCTTTATGCATGGGAACTCCTTTCCGAGAGTTTGAAATCCTATGCTCTCCTCGTGTTGCCCGCAACCGCTACAAACCTGCGCCTTGATCCGAGCGGGCTTGGGCGGCTTCGGTTGAGGTCGCGCTCGAGGGCGAGCGCGCTCCGAGATCATTGGGCGAGCGGGCTCCATCGGTGGGCGGGCCATTGCGTTCGATGTCGCGCACAAATTCCACCAACGAGCGCACCGCTATTCCCGACGGACCCTTGGCGATCCAGGCTTTGTTCTCTTCTTCCCAGGCCGTGCCGGCGATGTCGAGGTGCATCCACGGCGTCTCGTCCACGAATTCCTTCAGGAACATCGCCGCGGTGATGGCGCCGCCGTAGCGTCCGCCGGTGTTCTTGATGTCGGCGATGGAAGAGCGAATGAGCTCCAGATATTCGGTATCGACGGGCAGACGCCACATCTTTTCGCCGGCCCGCTGCAAGGCGCCGCGAAAACGCTCCCACATGGCGTCATTGTTGGTGAAAACACCGGCATTGACAGCGCCGAGCGCGACCACGCAGGCGCCGGTAAGAGTGGCCGCATCGACCAGGTGCGTGGCGCCAAGCTGGCGGGCATAGTACAGGCCGTCGGCGAGAACGAGGCGTCCTTCGGCGTCGGTGTTGATGATCTCGATCGACTTACCGGACATCGCGATCTGCACATCGCCGGGTTTTTGCGCCTTCCCGGAAGGCATGTTTTCCGAAGCGCAGACAACAGCAATAACGCGGACTTTCGGCTTGAGCAGCGCGATGGCGCGGATGGCTCCCAGCATGGCCGCTCCGCCCGCCATGTCGTACTTCATTTTCTCCATGCCGTCGGCCGGTTTGATGGAGATGCCGCCAGTGTCGAAGGTGATGCCCTTGCCGACGAGGCCGATGACAGGCGTCGCCGGGGCGTCCTGGGGCTCATATCGCGCCACGATCAATGCAGGGGGCTCGTCGGAGCCCTGCGCGACGCTCCAGAAAGCGCCCATCTTGAGTTCCTTGATCTTCTCGGCACCATAAGTGTCGATCGTAAGTTCGGGCACATGGAGCGACTCGACCATGCGGCGGGCGTGCTCCGCCATCATGGTGGGGGTCATGCGATTGCCGGGCTCGTTGACCAGTTCGCGGGTGAAGTTCTGCGACTCACCGATGATGCGGCCCTGCTCAACCACGGCGCGCAGCGCGGGTTCATCCTGGCCGGCTACGATGGTGAGGTCATCGATCTGCTGGTCCTTGCGGTCGCTGCGGTACTTGTCGGGGTCAAAGTTGCCGACGAAGGCGCCTTCGATCACGGACTTCACGGCATCGGCAGAGCCGGTGGCCAGCGCAGGCAAAACGAAGGCGAAGGTGCGAATGGACTTCGGCTTGAGAAAACGCACGGCGGTGCCGGCAAGCTTGCGCAGTTCGAAAGCGGAGAAGTTCTTGGCTTTTCCGCCGCCGATCAGGAGCAGGCGCTTGGCTCGAAGTCCGGGTGGACGATGCAACATGACGGTTTCAAAAATTTTGCCGGTGACTTCGCCGGTGGAGATGAGCTCGGCGGCGGCATCCTGGAGCGCTTTGTCGCCGACGGTGATACGAACGACGGGCTTGTCCTTATCGCCATGATCAAGCACCGGAATGACGAGGCATTCAGTCTCAAGCTGAGCCGGGGAGGAAAAGGAGAGCGTTGTCTTCATGTTGTTATTCCTTGCAGGCAAAAAGCATTTCTGGACTGTCCGTTAAGAAATTCTTGCCGCGCAAAATTATTAAACTGAACGCAAGTTCATGGGATCCGGTCATTCCTCATGAGTCCTATGTTTTACGCGAACGCGCGATTGCTTCGCGAGCTTCCCGGTCCGCCGTACGGCGGCGCTCGGTTTCGCGCTTGTCCCAAAGCTGCTTGCCCTTGGCAAAAGCGATCTCCACCTTCACGCGGCCATTCTTGAAGTACATGCGCGTGGGGATCAAGGTGACACCCTTTTGCTGAGTTTTACCAATGAGCTTCCGCAGTTCCGCGGCGTGGACAAGCAATTTTCGGGTGCGCAAGGGCGCGTGATTAAAGATATTCCCGTGTTCGTAATGGCCGATATGGGCGTTCAGCAACCAGAGTTCACCGTCCTTGGCGAGCGCGTACGCGTCTTTCAGATTGGCATGGCCGGCGCGGATGGACTTCACCTCGGTACCGGTAAGAACGATGCCGGCCTCGAACTTTTCAAGCAGGAAGTAGTTGTGGGCGGCGGCGCGATTGACGGTGGCATCTCGCAATCCGGCGGCCACCGGATCGCGGCGCGGGTTTTTCTCCGGATTAGGCCGGGTTTGATGTGCCGCCTGCCGTGCCATGGAAATAAATGCCCCTCAAATTACGACGCGCCCCCCCTGCAGCAAGGCGCGCCGCATGACCCGAAACCTTCATGCTAGCACGAGGTTTGCATCCAAGGTGCCACGTCAAACGGTCGCTTTGCGGCGGAAGCCTGATGTTATAATTTGCGTTCTCATGCATCTGCTACAACGACAAAGCCTTCGGCAGACTTGGAGGGCCGGTCTGCGATCGCATCCAAATGCGCGCAACAGCGGCGCGCGGTGGGGAGTTGTCCGATTCGGGCGCCTGGCCACCGCCTTTCTGCTGGTGCTGACCCTCGCGCTGCCCGCGGCTGCCGACAAAGCCAAGGGTTTTTACGACAAAGGTCGAGATGCGGAAGCTCGCCAGAACTGGGAGCAGGCGTACGAATTTTACAAGCAGGCGTACGACCTGAAGCCCAAGGAGCTTCGTTACCGCGCCGCTTTCGAGCGATCGCGGTTCCAGGCTGGGGCCTCGCACGTGCATCGCGGCCAGAAACTGCGCGATGACGGCAACTTGCAGCAGGCGCTGGTGGAATTCATGCGCGCTGCCGAAATCGATCCATCGTCGGACATCGCGCGCCAGGAAATCCGGCGTACGCAGGAGATGGATAAGGGCAAAGGTCCGCAGGCGGCTGCTCCCTCGCGCGTGACTGACCTCGGCCGGATGGCGGCTGAGGCGGAAGGACCGGCAGAATTAAAGCCGATCTCCGCTGTCCCGATCACGATGCGCATGACCGAAGACACGAAGAATGTGTACACCGCGGTCGGGAAACTGGCAGGCGTTAACGTGCTGTTCGATCCCGATTACGTGTCGCGGCGCATTACCATCGACCTGAACAATGTATCGCTGTACCAGGCGCTGGAAATTGTGGCGCTGGAATCCAAGACGTTCTGGCGGGCGGTGACGCCGAACACGATCTTCGTTGCGACGGACACCAAGGCAAAGCGGACGGAAATTGAGCAAAACGTCGTCAAGACGTTTTACCTGGCGAACCTGGCGCAGACGACGGAGATCCAGGATGTGGTCAACACCCTGCGAACGGTGGTGGAGATCACGCGCGTAATTTCGCTGCCGACGCAAAACGCGATTGTGATCCGGGGTACTCCGGACCAGGTGGCGTTAGCGGAAAAATTGGTAACCGACCTCGACAAGGCGCGTCCGGAAGTAGTTGTGGACATCGCGGTCATGCAGGTGAGCCGCGACAAGCTGAAAAATCTGGGACTGTCCCCGCCGACGAGTGCCAGCATCCAGCTCCAGAACAACGTAACCCCGACTACGACCACCACCGGGACGACGACGACTACAACGACGACCACTCCCACGACTTCAGGCACGACGGGACTCACGCTCAACAAGCTGGCCAACCTGACCTCGAACGATTTCCTGGTGACCATCCCAGGCGCAACCGCAAATTTTCTTTTTACAGACAGCGATACTAAGATCATCCAGAATCCTCAGATACGCGCGCTCGACGGACAGAAAGCCACGCTGAAGATCGGCGATCGCGTGCCGGTAGCGACCGGGTCGTTCCAGCCGGGCATCGGCGGCGTCGGCATCAACCCGCTGGTCAATACGCAATTCCAATATATCGACGTCGGCGTGAACATCGACGTGCAGCCCACCGTGCACGCGGCGCACGAAGTGACGCTGAAGATCACGATGGAAGTTTCGTCGGTGAGTTCGCACGTGAACATCGGCGGCATCGACCAGCCGGTGATCGGGCAGCGGCGCGTGGAGCATACCATCCGGCTGCGGGAGGGCGAAGTCAGCCTGATGGGCGGGATGCTAGAGGAAGATGTGCTGAAAAGCGTCAACGGGTACCCATGGCTGTCGCAGGTGCCGATCCTGAAATACCTGTTCTCGTCGCAAAATACGGAACGCCGTACCAACGAGATCGTGTTCGTCCTGATTCCGCACATTATTCGCGGCCAGGACGTCAATGACGTGAATTTGAGAGCGATTGAGGTCGGGACCGCGAATGCTATCGGGTTGCGCCGCGCCGCGCCCAAGCCTTCTCCAAACGGCAATGGAGGCAGCGCCTCGGCGGCACGCCCGGTGACCGCCCAGGCTCCGGCACAGCCGCAATCGGCCACGGGACAAAATTCCATGATGCCGGGCGCGCAGGCGGCGCCGGCACAAGCAACTCCCATACCGACGCAACCGGCGCAAGCAGTACCAGCGCCTGTGCCGCCGCAGACGGGACCGGCAGCGACCCAACCGCCCCAGGGCACGAGCGGGGCGGCGATCATGAGCTTCGATCCGCCGCAGGTGACGCCTGCTGTGGGTTCAACCTTCGCGGTGAACGTGACGGTGAGCGGCGCCAACAATCTGTTCTCGGTGCCGGTGCAGCTCAGCTACGATCCGAAGTCGCTGCAGTTGCTCAACGTCTCGAACGGTAGTTTTCTGTCGCGCGACGGGCAGCCGGTGGTCATCGTTCATCGCGAAGATGGACCGGGGCTGGAGCAGGTGTCGGCGACACGTCCGCCGGGTTCGGGAGGGGTGTCGGGAACAGGCACGGTGTTCACCCTGACGTTCATGGCCAAGTCGGCGGGCCAATCGACACTGGCGATCACGCGCGCCGGAGCTCGCGACCCGGCGATGCAGCCGGTGCAAGTCACGCCCGGTCAAGCGATGGTGACGGTGAAATAGCTGGCAGCGAACAAGGCGGCCCAAACCGGGGTTCTCTGGCGGGCGGGGAATCATCTAAAATTTGTATAGCCGATTTTCCTGAGAGTTGTGTCTTTGCGGAATCCTGAGAAAACCGGGACCGGTTGGCGACGGCGCCGCGAGCGTGGCCTGTCGCTGGTGGAATTGATTGTCGCGATCACGATCCTGGCCATCCTGACCGGCGCGGCTATTCCCCTGGCCCGGGTGCGAATTCGCCGCGACAGAGAACGTGAGCTGCGCCGCGATCTTTGGGAGTTGAGGGATGCCATCGACCGCTACAAGGACGCCGCCGACCGGGGCGCATTCCAGGTGAAGCTGGGGACGGAAGGCTACCCGCCCGACCTGGAGACGCTGGTGAAGGGCGTTGACGTGGCCGGCAAGAAAGTGCGGTTCTTGAGGAAGATTCCCATCGATCCGATGACCGGCAAAGACGATTGGGGCAAGCGCTGCATGAAGGACGATCCGGATTCGCAGTCCTGGTGCGGCGACAACGTGTTTGACGTCTACACCCAGTCCACTGGAACCGGTCTGGATGGAACCAAGTATAGCGACTGGTAACATTGACCATCGAGCGATCTTCTGACCTGGCGATCAGGTGATTTGAGGAACAGTCTGAAATTGTTGAGGAGCAAAAGTTCGCGAGGGTTCACCATCATCGAGCTGATGGTGGTGATCAGCATCATCCTGATCCTGGTCTCCATCGCGGTCCCGATTTACAGCCAGTCCATCCTCCGCGCCAAAGAAGCGGTGCTGCGGCAGGACCTCTTCACCATGCGGTCGGCGATCGACCAGTACACAATGGACAAGGGGAAAGCGCCGCAGGCGCTGCAGGACCTGGTGTCGGACGGCGGGTATCTCCGCGAAATTCCAAAAGATCCATTCACCGCCTCGCGCGACACCTGGCAGATCGTGCAGGAAGACGTGCTGGAAAGCGTCGATCAGAACCAGCCGGGAATTACCGACGTGCATAGCGGATCGACCGGCACGGCATCGGACGGCACTGCGTATAACACCTGGTGAGCCGCTGAATTGCGGAATGACGAATTGCGGAACTGCGGAATTGCAATACGACAATTTCCCATTCGGCAGTTCGGCAATCCGCCCTTTCGGTTGAACCTTTCCGATCCCTTCCAGTTGAACCTTTCCGATCTTGAGGACTACCATCATCGGTTATGCCGGTGGAAACGGAAATCACACAGAGCACCTATGTCCCAGTAAAAGCGCCACGGGGGACGCAGATCTCCTGCAAAGGTTGGCAGCAGGAGGCCGCGATGCGCATGCTGATGAACAACCTGGACGAGGAGGTAGGCGAGCGCCCGCGCGACCTGGTGGTGTACGGCGGCACGGGAAGAGCGGCGCGAAGCTGGGAGTGTTACCACGCGATCGTGCGCGCGCTGAAGTCGTTGGAAAATGATGAAACGCTGCTGGTGCAGTCCGGCAAACCGGTGGGGGTTTTCCAGACGCACGAATACGCGCCGCGGGTGCTGATCGCAAATTCCAACCTGGTGGGGCACTGGTCGAACTGGGAAAAGTTTCGCGAGTTAGAACACGCGGGGCTGATGATGTACGGGCAGATGACGGCGGGATCGTGGATTTATATCGGTTCGCAAGGAATCATCCAGGGCACATTTGAAACGTTTTCCGCCGCGGGCGAGAAAAGTTTGGGCGGCCAGTTGGAAGGGAAGCTGATTGTCTCTGGCGGAATGGGCGGCATGGGCGGCGCACAGCCGCTGGCGGCTACCATGACGGGGGCCGCATTTCTCGGGATTGAAGTTGACCCGGAGCGAATCAAGAAGCGGCTGAAGACCGGGTACTGCGACTTCATGGTGACCTCGCTGGACGAGGCGCTGCGCATCCTGAAGAATGCGCTGCGAAAAAAGGAGAATGTTTCGGTCGGGCTGGTGGGCAACTGCGCTGACGTGGTGCCGGAACTGGCGGCGCGCGGTGTGGTCCCTGACATCCTCACCGACCAAACCAGCGCGCACGATCCTCTCAATGGATATATCCCGCAAGGCCTGACGGTGGAGCAGGCGGCGGAGTTGCGCGGACGCGACCCGCGGGGCTACCAGGAGCGTGCGCTGGATTCAATCGCGCGCCACGTCGAAGGCATGCTGGCGCTGCTGAAAATGGGCGCGGTCACCTTCGATTACGGAAACAATATCCGGACATTCGCTTTCGAGCGCGGAGTGAAGCAGGCGTACGATTTTCCGGGATTCGTGCCTGCCTACATACGCCCGCTGTTCTGCGAAGGACGAGGCCCGTTTCGCTGGGTGGCGCTGAGCGGCGAGGCATCGGACATTCACATTACGGACGACCTGGTGCTGGAACTGTTTCCTGAAAATCGCATTCTGTCGAGGTGGATCAACCTGGCGAGGAAGCGGATCAAGTTCCAGGGTCTGCCGGCGCGAATTTGCTGGCTCGGATACGGCGAGCGCGCGCAGTTCGGGCTGGCGATGAATGACTTGGTGAAGAAAGGCAAGATCAAGGCGCCGATCGTGATCGGGCGCGACCATTTGGACACGGGCTCGGTAGCCTCGCCGTTTCGCGAAACCGAAGGCATGAAGGACGGCAGCGACGCGGTCGCCGACTGGCCGCTGCTGAACGCGATGCTGAATACGGCAAGCGGAGCGAGTTGGGTTTCGATTCACAATGGCGGCGGGGTTGGCATCGGCTATTCGCAACATGCCGGACAGGTAACGGTCGCCGACGGAAGCGACGCGATGGCGAAACGCATAGAGCGCGTGCTGACCAATGATCCGGGGATCGGCGTGGCGCGGCACGTGGATGCGGGATACGAAGAGGCAGGCCAGTTCGCGGAACGGAAGGGAATCAGGATTCCCATGCGCAAGGAAGGTGAGCAGCGATGACAGCTCAAGCAGAGACGGCAACTGCCACGGCGGCGCTCTCGTATACCGAGCTTCTCAACCACGATGAGCAGGAAACCGAGCAATGGCACGAATGGTTTCGCCGTCATCCGGAGGCGCTGGACGCGAAAATGGAGCTGGCGATGATGCACGACGTTCGCGGCGTGCTGTTCCACATCTTCCTGGTGGAACTGCGCTATGCCGAGCGTTTGCTGGAGCAGCCGGAAACGGCGCCCGATGCGCTCCCCAAGCTAACTGCCGATGAACTGTTCGGGATCGCGGCGACTGCGCGCACGAAATTTCGCGAGTTCATGGCGCGCGCGACGGAAGCGGACTGGAACAAGGCCATCAGCTTCAAAACGCTGTCCGCGGGCATGATTTCAGCCAGCAAGCGGAAGTGTTTTGTGCACGCGTTCCTGCACGGGATGCGGCATTGGGCGCAGTTGGCGACGGCGCTTCGTCAGCAGGGAATGAAGACGGACTGGGGACACGACATCCTGTTCAGCAAGGCGATGCAATAGATGCCAGCGCTGCTGCTGACCAACATCGGCCAGCTTCTGACATTGCAAGGAGCGCCGGGCCCGCGGCGCGGGCGCGCACTGGGCGAGATCGGATTAATGGAAGACGCCGCGGTGCTCTGCCACGGCGGGAGAATTGTATCGGTCGGCCGGCGCAGAGACGCCGAACGCGATGACTGGCTGAAATCCCAGCGAAAAAAAGTACAAGAGATCGATTGCCGAGGCGGGGTGGTGCTGCCAGGATTCGTGGATTCGCACACGCATCCGGCGTTCGCGGCGGCGCGCTTACTCGATTTCGAAAAGCGGATTGCCGGCGCAAGCTACGAGCAGATAGCGGAGGCCGGCGGTGGGATTCTATCGAGCGTGGGGGGCGTGCGGAAATCAAGCCGGGCAGAGCTAGCGCGGAAGATTCTGGCGGCGCTGAACGAAATGGCGGCGCAGGGCACGACCACGGTGGAGGCGAAGTCGGGATATGGGCTGAGCGTCGAGGCGGAATTGAAGTCGCTGGAGGCGATCCGTGATGCGGCGCGGCAATGGCCGGGCACGGTGGTGCCGACGCTGCTCGGCGCGCACGTGATCGCCAAGGAATTTGCGGACCGGCGCCAGCAGTATGTGCGCCTGATCTGCGGCGAGATGGTCCCGCAGGCGGCGCGGCGCAAACTGGCGCTGTTCGTGGATGTATTCGTTGAGCGCGGAGCGTTTACCCTGCAGGAAGCGGGGGAAATCTTTGCCGCTGCGCGCGAGCGTGGCTTGGGAACGCGCGCGCATGTGTGTCAACTCAGCGCGGAGAATGTCGAGCCATTGCTGGAGTTCGAACCGGCTTCGTTGGACCACATGGACCACGTGGCTGATGCCGAGGTGAAGCTCCTGGCGAGCGGAAAAACCGTAGCCACACTTTTGCCGGGGGCGAATTACTTTTTGGGAATGGAATATCCCGGCGCGCGGAGATTGATCGATGCGGGCGTGCCGGTGGCGCTCGCTACGGACTACAACCCGGGGAGTTCGCCAACATCGAACATGCAGTTCGTGCTCTCCCTGGCCTGCACGCACATGAGGATGTCGCCGGCGGAGGCGATCGCGGCGGCCACCGTCAATGGCGCGCATGCGTTGAGGCTCAGCCAACGAAAGGGGAGCATCGAAGCGGGCAAAGATGCAGACCTGGCCGTTTACGCAGTTCGCGATTACCGGGAAATCGCGTACTGGTTTGGCTCTAACCTGTGCGGCATGACGGTGGTGGCGGGCGCAATCCGGGAACTTTCAGGGGCACAATTCGTATAGAAAAAAAGCGATAACGATGGGCCGGTTGGTCCGTCTAACCGACGCGGCATTTCGTGTCTTGCACTCATTCGTTTTTCGGAGGCCACATGAAGCGCTTGTTTGCCGGGGTTGCGATGTTGCTGGCGATGGTGGCGGTGGGATTGGCACAACGTCTGCCGGGGGATGTGATTCCGAGCCATTATCAGATCACGCTTACTCCTGACCTGAAGAACGCCACTTTTGAGGGTGAGGAGACAATTCAAGTTCGCGTGACGAAGCCGCTGTCGAAGATCGTGCTCAATGCGGCCGAGATCAAGTTCGTGGACGCGACCGTTGCGTCGGGATCGACAAATCAAACCGCCAAAGTCACGACCGATGAGAAGGCCGAGATGGCGACGCTGGCATTGGCGAATGCTGTGCCTGCAGGTCCAGCGACGATCCACATTAAGTTTACGGGCATCCTGAACGACCAACTCCGCGGTTTGTACCTGAGCAAGACCAAGCAGCGAAATTACGCGGTGACGCAGTTCGAAGCGACGGATGCTCGCCGGGCGTTTCCGTCGTTTGACGAACCGGCGATGAAGGCGACATTCGACCTGAGCGCGGTGGTGGACCAGGGCGACACGGCGATCTCCAACGGCAGGATCGTGTCCGATACGCCGGGTCCGGGCTCGGGCAAGCACACCTTGAAGTTCGCAACCAGTCCCAAGATGTCAACCTACCTGGTGGCGCTCGAGGTGGGAGATTTCCAGTGCCTCGAAGGCGAAGCAGAGGGAACGCCCATCCGCATCTGTGCCACCCCCGACAAGAAGGACATGGGCAAGTTTGCGCTGGAATCGGCAGAGCAGATCCTGAAGTTCTATGACCAATACTACGGGATCAAATATCCATTTCAGAAACTCGACATAGTTGCGCTACCCGATTTCGCGCCCGGCGCGATGGAAAACACGGCGGACATCACTTATCGCGAAGAGTTATTGCTGCTCGATGAGCGGACCTCGGGAGTGAACGAGCACAAAGCCGTCACGGGGGTATTGGCGCACGAAATGGCGCACCAGTGGTTCGGTGACTTGGTGACCATGCAATGGTGGGACGACATTTGGCTGAATGAAGGCTTTGCGACCTGGATGACAGACAAACCGCTGGCGGCCTGGAAGCCGGAATGGAATGTCTGGCCGCAGCAGGGGCCTTTGAGCATCGACGCGCTGAAGTCCACTCGGGCCATCCACGCGGCAGCGAGCGAGGTGAACACCCCGGCACAAATCGCAACATTGTTTGACGGCATCGCTTACCAAAAGACGGCTGCCGTGCTGCGCATGCTGGAAAGCTGGGTGGGAGAAGAAGCGTTCCAGAAAGGGGTGAACCAGTACCTGGCGCAGCATGCCTACGGAAATACGCGCGCAGCCGATTTTTGGAATGCCATGGCAAAAGCTTCCGGCAAGCCGGTGGACAAGGTGATGTCGACGTGGGTGGAGCAGCCCGGCGCGCCGCTGCTGAGCGTGAAAGCACAATGTGCCGGAAACCAGACGAATGTTGAACTGGCACAAACCCGGTACTACACCGATCCGGAACTGCTCAAAGCCGGAAGCCCTGAACTATGGCAGATCCCGGTGTGCATCAAGAGCGCCACCAGCGCGAGCGCAAGTTGCCACTTGATGACGCAAAGGCAGCAGACGTTCCAAGTCAACGGCTGTTCGCCGTGGGTGTTCGTGAATGCGGGAGGACGCGGGTATTACTGGTCGGCCTACAGTCCGGAATTAACCGCAAGACTGGCCGGGGCTGCCGAGCAGGGGTTGACGCCACAGGAGCGTGTCTCGCTGCTGAACGACGAGTGGATATTGGCGCGAGGTGGGCAGCACCCCATCTCGCAATATCTGAGTTTGGCACAAGGTATGCGCAGCGATCCCACGCGCCAGGTTTTGCAGCAGATCGCGGAACGGGTGCAGTTCATCTCCGATTATGTAGTGGACAACCGAGACCGAGGCCCCTACCGCGCGTGGGTCCAGAATCAATTTCGCCCGATGTTCGATAAATTCGGCTGGAAGGCAAGGCCGGGCGATAGCGAAGACGTGAAGACCATGAGGAGGACGGTGATCGAGGTGCTCGGGTATTCCGGGCGCGATCCGGAGCTTCTGCGGCAATCCGCGGATGTGGCCCAGCAATATATGAAAGATACAGGTTCGGTGGATCCCAACGTGGGAGAACTCGCGGTCGGGTTGGCGGCCCTGCACGGCGACGCGAAACTTTACGACGAGTACATGGAACACATGAAGCAGGCAAAGTCGCCGCAGGAGCTGTATGCGTACATGGAAGGTCTGACTCATTTCTCCCAGCCGGAGCTTGCGCAGCGAACACTGGATTTGTCTTTGACGCCGGAAATCAGGGCGCAGGATTTCTTTCGTAGCATGCTAAGTTCGTTGCAAAACCCGGAGACGCGCGATATGGCGTGGTCTTTCTTCAAGTCACACTGGCCTGAAGTTGAGAAGAAGTTCGGCGCCACGGTGGGCTTCGGTTTTGGTGGGTTGGCCAGCGTATTTTGCAGCGAGCAGGCGAAGCAGGACGTACAGCAGTGGTTCGCTCAACATCCGGATCCCGGAGGTCCGCGTGCGCTACGTCAGGGATTGGAGCGGATCGATGGTTGTATCCGCGTGCGCAACACGCAGAGCACTGTCCTGGCAACGTGGTTGAAGGAGCACGGAAGCGCCGCCGGAAAGTAAGTAGGTCTTTGTTTGCCACCGCGCGGACCGGCCGGGAAGTCAGCCAGACCGCAAGCGGCGCGGAGAAGAAGCGTCCTTGCCGTTTGCGGTTTCCTGTTTTGGTGAAAGATAGGCGCACGCGCTATGCCGCTCGTGTTGAAGCGCCGCGCATCCCGATTTTCTGAATGGAGCGAGGGCCTGATTTGAGGGATGCGGCTTCCGGTTGCTACAATGTGTTTTCCGGACCCTGATCTGTTCGCGGCTTGTGTGGCGCCTCTCCTGCGGTACTCCGGATACGAGCGTGGCCAGGTAGCTCAGATGGTAGAGCGCAGCCCTGAAAAGGCTGGCGTCGGCGGTTCGATTCCGTCCCTGGCCACCATACCTTTCAACAGCTTGCGTGAACGTGGGTCAAGCGGCGAGGGTTTGTTAGGGTTTGTTAAGCGGGTTTGCTCGGCAGACTCGTGCTCTTCCGCCGGCGATTTCTGTGCCGGAAGAAGCATCTGAACTATCTTGCTCTGCGCCTTCCGCTTCGTCGGCGTGACCGCCTGAGCATAGAGATCGAGCGTCAGCTTGCTGTTGGCGTGCCGCAGCGATTCTTGCACGGTCTTGATGTCCTCGCCGTTGGCGACCAGGAGCGTCGCTACCGTGCGCCGGAATGTGTGCCAGCCAACGGGACCTTCCACGCCG
>DASSIZ010000076.1 GCA_035691485.1 Terriglobales bacterium | reverse complement strand
ATAAAGCGCGGCGGCGATATCCATGATTGACAGGGTTCCGCCGGCATGGCCGCTCCCGGCAGCGCACAGGGCGACCAGGTCATAGCCGCGCATCAGCCTGGCGGCGTCTTTGAGCTGGTCGATGGAATAATCGCGCACGACGTTGCCGGTCTTGGAATCGGTGATGGCCATGGAAGCTCCAGTCCGGGCGCACGGCCCAAGGCTTGAGGCGCAAGCTGAACACACGTGCGCCTTGGATTTCTTGCAACTGGCGAGAGTATTCCCGGATGGCGCAGGGGTCAGTGAGTGAAGTCACAGGGAGGGGTGATGGGTGAACAAGGTGTGAGTTGTGAGTTCTGAGTTGAGTTCAGGAGAGCCACTACGCCAATGGCCGGGCCGCCGAGGCGGCCCGCAACTTTACTCAACTACCCGATTAGACGCCTTACAAGTTCTTCTTTGTCCACTCCTCGATCCTGTCCAGCGCCTTCTGGATATTCTCCATGGAATTGGCCACGCTGAAGCGCAGGTAGCCTTCTCCGAAGGCTCCGAAGGAGGTGCCGCTCAATCCGGCCACGCCCGCCTGCTCCAGCAGCGCGTCGGCCAGCTTTTTCGACGGCCAGCCCGTCTTCGTGATATTCGGGAAGACATAGAACGCGCCTTTCGGCAGGCGGCAGGAGAAGCCCTTGATCCGGTTCAACCGCTCCACCATGTAATCCCGGCGGCGCTTGAACTCCGCGCACATCTTTGTGACCGCGGCCTGGTCGCCTTTCAGCGCTTCGATTCCCGCCATCTGGGTGAAGCTGGCGGTACAGGAGACGGCATTGGTCTGCAGTCGGGCGATTTGAAGAGCCAGATCGGCGCGCATCACGCCATATCCCATGCGCCATCCGGTCATGGCGTAGGTCTTGGAGAAGCCGTCGAGCAGAATGGTACGGTCCTTGAAATCCTCGACCGACATGATGGAAAAGTGCTCGCCTTCAAAAATCAGGCGGCTGTAGATCTCGTCGGAGAGGACCATGATGTCGCGGTCACCGATTGCTTCCGCGATGTCGAGAACGTCCTTCTTTGTCAGCACGCCGCCGGTTGGATTGTGCGGCGAGTTGAGGATGATGAGCCGCGTGTTGCCGGTGATCTTGGATGCCAGTTCCTTGACGTCGAGCCGGAAGTCCAACTCCTCGCGCAACTGGATGGGCACCGCCTTGGCGCCAACGAAGTTGATCATCGACTCGTAAATCGGGAACCCCGGGTTGGGATAGATGACCTCATCGCCTTCTTCGGCCAGTGCCGTGATGGCATAAAACATGATCGGCTTGCCGCCGGGCACAACGACGACTTCCTCGGGTGCAACCTTCACCTTGCGGGTGCGAGAAATGTAGTCGGCGATGGTCTGGCGCAGTTCGGGCAGCCCCGGCGATGGACCGTAGTGAGTGAACCCCTTGTGCAGGGCGTTGCTTCCGGCTTCGATGATGTTGGACGGGGTATCGAAATCCGGTTCGCCGATTTCCAGGTGGACGATGTTCTTGCCCTGCGCCTCAAGGGCGCGCGCGCGGACCAGCACTTCAAAGGCGGTTTCGGTGCCGAGGCGCGACATCCGCTTGGCCAGGCGCAGTGCAGGCGTGACATGAGCTGTCTTGGGCATAGCAAAAGTAGCCATTATATCGCCCCTCCGAGCGGGGGAAACAACCCTTAAGTGTCGAACAGGGGGCTGGAAGGGCGCTGTGATAGAAATCACCGCTCGGCGGTCATGTCGTGAGGACTTCTGACGCAGTTTAGAGCGGGCTTGTTCCCCGTTCAGCCTGCAGTGGAAATTCAGCGAAAGGCGATGGTCACGGCGTCGTCGCCGGCAAAATTGATGGTTACGTTCGTCTCCGCTTCAATCGGCTGGCCATTCAATTGGGGCGGACGATATCGCCAGCGCCGCACCGCCCGGACGGCGGCATCGGCCAGCGCGCGGTTGCCGGTGAGAGCCGCGACCTCTTTCACCGAACCGTCGGCAGCGACGAAAACTCGCAGATGCACCCTACCGATCAAATTCGCATTCGGCGATTCCGGGTAGCTGAAGCTCAGGGGCGCCGCGGCAATCACCAGGCGCCCGATGGGGGTCACGTTACTCGATGTCACCTCAGCTGATGTCACCTCGTGGGCAATACCGGCAACAGGAGGCACAGGATCCGCTGAAGCAATCGCCGCTGGCCGGGCTGCGCCTTCAGTATTGATGGAACGAGATGGAACGGGCTGTCCCGGCGCTGGGAGAGTGGCAACCGCGGCTGTGGCAGTGAAGCTTGCGGGGGCGGGAGGTGTTGCATGCGTCGGTTGCACGATAACCGCGGACGGCAGCCTCGGAGTTATTCCGCGTGCGGCGGAAGGCTTTGCCGTCGCTTGCCTGTCGACAGTTGGCTGGGGCTGTCCGCTAGCTGCGGCGCCAGCGGGCGGCGACGGTGCATAGGGCTCTTCAAATTGCAGTCGCACGGCGGCCGATGCGGACCGGCTGTGGCGGACGTAGATGAGCCCAACCAGAATGGCTATGCCCGCGGTTAGCGCCACGCCGGATGCCAACCACTGCCGCGGTACGCCGAGGACGGATGGCGGCCTGCTTTTCGCGACCGCAACCGTGGACGGTCGTCTGACAGGCCTCGTGTCCAGCCACCGCGAATCCAGCGGGGTGTTGGGGCTCTGAATCCGCCCGGGCACGCTCACAGAAGCCGCGCCCACGGCTTGCGCCAGCGCGGACTCGGTGGACTTGATGGCAGCGGCGACGCTCTTACGCTGCGACGCAACTCTCGCGTTCTCCACCACGCCGATAATTGGAGCGGAAGCGTAGCGGCGGAGAGTGGATGCGCGGCACAACTTATCGACTACTTCGCGCTGACGCTGGTTCAGCACCTGGTGCGACAACCGGTGAAAATGTCGGAATATCCACAGCAGGTACACGCGTTGGCGCAGTGTCGGGCTGGCATACAACGGGCCCGTATCCGTGGCGAGTTCGACGACGCCGGAGCGAAGTTTCTTTGACAGTACACCCATGACTGCTTTATCGGCAGGGTTGCGGATTGAGCAGGAAAAAGCCTGGGAACCCTGGGCTAACCGCAGAATTATACGACTGATTTTGCCACCCTCAAGGGCTAGCTGTGACGCCGCCCAATTCCCGCGCCGTTCCACTGGCTGAGCTGTTGGCGATTCTTCAGCCCACACGCGAGGGCACGTCAGCCACGCCTCTCGCTACTCCGTGACAGCCGATTGGTCGGTAGCTCGGAACACGCGATCTACCGAGTACGGCGTCGCGCGCGAGCCGTAATGATGGTGAACCTGCAACTCGCCGAGCAGGCCCAGCGCCAGCATCTGCACTCCGGCAATGATCAGCACCGCAGCGAAGATCATCAGCGGGCCATGCTGGGCCATGATCGACCCGCCGGTCAGCAGTTTCTTCAGCATCAGGAAGACGGCGATCCCAAGTCCGGCAAGGTTACTCAACATCCCGATGGTGCCAAAAAAATGCAGCGGGCGTGACAGATAGCGCAGCAGGAAGCGGATGGTAATCAGGTCGAAAAAAACGCGAAGGGTTCGGCCCAGACCGTAATGTGATTCTCCCCGCTCGCGCATCGTGTTCTTGATCGGAATCTCACAGATCGTAGCTCCATGCCAGGAAGCAAGCGCCGGGATAAAGCGATGCAGTTCACCGTACAAGGGGACCTGCGACAGCAGATCGCGCCGGTACGCCTTGAAGGTAGTGCCGAAATCGTGGATATCGACGCCGCTCAGTTTCGCCATCAGCCAGTTGGCGCAGCGTGACGGAATGCGCCGCAACCAGAGATTGTCTATGCGCTGCTTGCGCCAGCCGCTGACAATGTCATAGCCCTCGGCCAGTTTTTCCAGGAAGGAAGGAATGTCGCCGGGATCGTGTTGCAGGTCACCGTCCATGGCGATGACGTATTCGCCGCTGGCATGGTCGAAACCGGCGGCGAGCGCGGGGGTCTGACCAAAATTGCGGCGCAGTTTCACCACCACCACGCGGCTATCGACGGCGACAATTTCGCGCAACAGGTGGAAGGTGCGGTCGGCGCTGCCGTCATCCACTAAGATCAGTTCAAAAGGGTCCGGCTGGGCCTCCATTACCGCTTTCAGGCGGTCATAGAGTTCGGTGACGTTCTCCTGCTCATTGTGCAGAGGAATGACGATGGAGTACTTCGGCACGTTGTAATTATACGTTGTCGGTTGTCAGTTTGCGGTTATCGCTGTCGATGGGAGTCTTTTGTAGCGGTGAGACGAGACCAGTTTACTCAATCTAATTCCCATGCAACGCGTAGTTCGGTTCCAGCGGCAGCTTGCCGTTGATCTTGAGCACGACTACGCCGCTGGTGATGGAATAAATGTCAATCAGGCCGGCCGCGCCCGACAGGCTTTCCACCATGCGGATGACCTCAGAGTCGGACTTCACGATTACAAAGTAGCTGGGATTCGCTGCGATTACAGCTTTGATCTTGTCTTCCGAAATGCCGAAGAATTTCTCCATTGCGACCTTCATCGCGGGTATTGATGGGTCGCGAAGAACGATCGTGACCCTGGCCCCGCCCGGCCAGGCAGGCAGCGTTGCATTCGCCATCTTGCCTAGCTCGGCCAAAGTCAGCGCCCGGACTGAATTGGACTTGTTGACGACGACCGCGAGATCACGCGCGGCACAAACAACGGACGCGCACAGCAGTGCCAGTCCAAGCGCAAACCCACGAAAAGTGAACGTCCGCGGCGGGATAAAGAGACCTCCGCCGCGATTTAAGCTCACAACCGCTGTGAAAGGCAATCGGTTCGAAGTAACTACGCAGGTACACGGGCGTCGATTCGCATGGCAATTGGTTGCATTCGTGAAAAAATCGCGTTACATCACAGCCGATGCCACGTTCATCCATAGTCGGAATGGTACTGCTGCTTTCGATCGCAGCGGCGGCGCAAAGCACGCCAACGTATCATCATGCGCATGCGACTGCACCGAGGCAGACAGGCCCCATCTCCATGCTGCCAGTCAGCACTCGCTCGCCCAAGGCCCGCGTCCTGTATCAGCAGGCGATGACCGACTCCATGAATTTTCACCTGGACCGAGCCCTGGACCAATGGCGCGCGGCGGTGAAACTGGATCCGAATTTCGCGCTGGCAAACCTGATGATTGCCTTCCGTTCGCAGGATCCGAAAGAAGCTAAGCTGGCGCTCGAGCGCGCCAATGTCGCCGTACAAAAGGATTCCCGGGGCGAACGACTCTTCGTGCGCTGGATCACCGGCGTCCGCGAGGGTAATTTCGTCTCCGGCATTGCCGCGATGAACGATCTGCTGGAACTGTATCCCCGGGACAAGCAGATGCTTTCGCTTGCGGGCAACTGGCTGATGGTACGGTACAGCTACGATCGCGCCGACGCGCTGCTGGACCGCGCGCTGCAAGTGGATCCCAACTACCCGCCCGCGCTGAACTCGGCGGCCTACGCGCACGCGCAGATGGGCGAATTCGACGACGCCATCGAGTTAATGCAGCGTTATGCGCAGGTGCTTTCCCACGAGCCGAACGCGCAGGACTCGTATGCGGAAATCCTCCGCATCTCGGGCAAGTACGACCAGGCCATCGAGCACTACCGGGCGGCGCTGAAAATGGCGCCGGGATTCTCCATCATGGGATTAGCCGACACCTACGCGCTTAAGGGCGACGAGGAGCGCGCCCGAGCCGAATACCTGCGCTGTAATGAGCAGGCGGAGATGTCGGAAGATAAGATTATGTGCCGGCTGCAATATCCGGCCACCTACGTGTGGGAAAAAAACTACGCTGCCGCCGACAAGGCCTTTGACGGGGCCGCGAAATGGGCGCATGCGCATGATCTCGGCATGACCGAAGCTCAGGCACATCGCATGATGGCCATGTATCAGCTGGACAGCGCAGTCGCTTTGAAGCACTTGGATCAAGCTGTCGCGGTGCTGAATGAACATGCTTCGGTTTCCAAGTCGGATCGCGAGGAGGAGATGTCGCGAATCCTGCGATCGCGCGTGGTGTGCGCCCTGGGCGCTGACAAGCAGGCGGAAGCCAACAACGCTCTTCAGCAACTGCAGAGCCTGGCCGAATCCAATCCCAGCGAAATCGTGCAACGTTCCTACCATGCTGCAATCGGGGCGAAGCTGATGGTTGAGCACCAACCCGCCGAAGCAATCCCGCACTTGCGCGAAGACTTGAAGAACGCCTTGTCCATGTCGCTGCTGGTCACCGCATACGAACAGACAGGCAACACGCAGATGGCCGCCATTTCGCGAAAGGACCTCGCGAACCTGCACCTGCCGACTCTCGATTATGCGATGGTGATGGCGGGAATGCGCTCCACGCAAGCGCAGCGTTGATAATTAAACGAAGCTGAAAGCCTCGCCGCGACAGCGCACCGCGGCATTGGCCAGGTGGTTGGCTTCAAAATTCAATTCGCGCGGAATGTGGCTGATGGTGAACTCCAGCGCGCGAGCCAGTTTGCGGCAGGTCCAGTTCAGGGAATAAAGGCGCGGGCTGCGGCAGGCATATTCGCCGGTCATTTGCCTCACAACCACTTCCGAATCACAGTAAACTTGGAGCCGCTTGGCCTTTCGAGCCACTGCCAGTTGCAGCGCCTCCAGCACCGCGGCATACTCCGCAACATTATTATCCTGGTGGCCGATCCATTTGGAGATCTTGATGATTTCGCCTCCGGGAGTCTCCAGTACGATGCCAATACCTGCCGGCCCCGGATTCCCGTGCGAACCGCCGTCGACGTAGGCTACCAGTTTAGACATCCCTGCCCTGTTTGAGACACAATGAACCCTCCAGGTTTTCCCGGTCAAGACATTCGTTTGGTGCACCTGTTGAAAACCGGCAGTTCTGTCCCGATTTGTGGAAAAAACTGTGGATAATGAGAACCGGATCTCGGGGCTGTCGTAAACTCCCGGTTTTTGTGCAGATTACAATCCTGCTCTCGATGGCCGAGAAACGTGGCACTGCACCGAAGATGAGCGTTGACATTTGTTGTTCCCGATATAGTATTCCGCGCGTCGACGGTCGAAAGGGTTGGCGTCAATCATCGGTCGCCAGTCCAAAGTAGACTGAGTGATCCGCGAGGCGAGGCAACTCGTTGAGCGGCCGGACCCGAAAAAACCGACGGATACTGCGAGGTTCCGTTGGGGTTCGGTACCGCGAAAGCGGCGATCGCATCAGGGGCTGTGACGGTACATGCGTCCACGTCGTTGA
>DASSIZ010000075.1 GCA_035691485.1 Terriglobales bacterium | reverse complement strand
CTGGCGCCACGCGCCACGCAGACCGAGTTGCGCAGCCTGCTGGGATCGTTTCTGTTCAGCGAAGGCGACGTGTTCAAGCGCATCGGAGTATTGTCCGGCGGGGAAAGGAACCGGTACGCGCTGGCCCGCATGCTGATGTACCCGTCGAATTTCCTGCTGCTCGACGAACCCACGAACCACCTCGACCTGCGCGCGAAAGACGTGCTGCTGGAATCGCTGGAGAAATTCAGCGGGACGGTGGTGTTCGTCTCTCATGACCGCTACTTCATCGACAAGCTGGCGACGAAGGTGTTCGAAGTGGCGGAGCAGACGGTCACGGTTTTCCCGGGGAACTACGAAGATTTCAGGTGGAGGAAAGAAAATCGGGCTGCGGAGGTTGCAGACGTTTCCGAGGTTTCGAAGCTGACAGATGTATCGCGAGGCGGAAATGGCGCCATAGGCGGCTCGCTCGGAACTACTGGGGACTCGAAGCAGGGGACGGCGCAAAAACGGCTGAATCCGATCAAGCTGCGGCAGATGCAGGACCGGCAACAGGAACTGGAGGTGGAGGTCAGCCGGCTGGAAACGGAGATCGCGCAATGCGAAAAGGGCATGGAGACCTTCGTCAGCGCGGAGGAGACGGCGCGGCTGGCGGAGTTGACGGCGCGCAAGCGGTCGGAATTGGAAGCGCTATTGGAGGAGTGGGAGGAGCTTTCGTCGGCGCTCGAAAGTAACGCCTGAGGGCGGGGGAATGGCTATCAATTCGAGGGTCGCGATGCTATTGTTGACACGGGAATCCACAAGTCCAGAACTGGTTAGCGTGCCTTCTGGCCGGAGAACTGCATGGCCAATGCAACGCCGTACGGCATGGAGCTGATCGACAGCTGCCTGGTGTGCAAGATGCGCAACGAGAACTTTTTCTGCCAGCTGCCGCCGAAAACGCTGGAAGCCTTCGAAAAAATCAAATTCCCGTCAACCCTGCCGCGCGAGAGCACGCTGTTCGTGGAAGGGCAGCAGCCGCGCGGCATCTACCTGCTGTGCCGGGGGCGAGTGAAGCTGTCGGTCAACTCCAGCGAAGGCAAGACGATGATTCTGAAAATCGCCGAACCGGGCGAGGCGCTGGGCATGCACGCCTGCGTCAACAACCAGCCCTACGAGCTGACCGCAGAAACGGTGCAGCCGTGCCAGGTGGTTTTCATCAAGCGCGAGGATTTTCACAAATTCCTGGAAGAGCATGGAACGGCTTGCTTGCAGGCGGCGCAGCACTTGAGCAAGAACTGTCACAACGCCTACGACATGATCCGGGCGATAGGGCTGTCGCACTCGGCGAGCGAAAAACTGGCGCGCATGCTGCTGGAGCTTGCCGGCGACGGCGAGGAAGGCAAAGATGGAATCCGGGTGAAGCTGGCCCTGACCCACGAAGAAATCGCGCAGGTGATCGGCACCTCGCGCGAGACGGTAACGCGGCTGCTGGGCAGTTTCCGCAAGAAGCAGTTCGCGATCCTGCGCGGCTCGACGCTGCTGATCAAGAACAAGGCGGGACTGCAGAAGCTGGTGGGCTCCTAGGGCAAGGCCAGAGAAAATAGTATCGAGTGAATCGGCGCGGCTTCGGCTGCGCCGTTTATTTTCTAATGCAGCAGCCGGAGAACGGCGGCGAGTTTCTCCAGCGCCAGGCGGCGGCAGGCATCTGGAAGCGGAATCCGGTTCAACGCCGCCGAGGATTGCGCTCGGCACAGAACATCCGCGAGCTTGTGGCGGATAAGTGATTCGGTGGCGGACTGCTCCGGCGCTTCGTAGCGCAGGCCGCTCTGCCACTCCGCGAACCAGGCTAGCGTCCGTGGCCCGACGCCAAGCAGCGCGGGAATGACGGTGATCCGGCGTGACGACAGGTGGCTCATTGCCGCGGGCGTGACCGCTCCCGATACCGCTTCGAGAACCATGGGCGCCTGGACGCGCGCGGCATTCTGCGCGTTCAGTTGACGTTCGGCGGCGGCAAGAACCAGCAGGTCGCAGGAGGATGCAAGGATCTCGGAATTGTTGACCGGGTCGGCCTCGGAGAAGCCGTAGAGCATTCCTGTTTGAGAAGTGTGAGCCGAGACGGCGGCGAGGTCGAGGCCGTGTTCAGAGAAGAGCCCGCCGGACTTGTCGGCGAGGCCGACAATGCGAGCGCCGGAGCTCTGCAGCAGGGTCGCCAGCGCGGTGGCGGCCGCCGAGAAGCCCTGGATCGACACGGTGGTGAGTGGCTGGTGGCTGGTGGCGCGTGCTTCCGAAACCAGCGTGAACCACCCGGCCGCAATGGCGGCTGCGGGATTGGGAAGTCCGCCGAGAATCGCGGGCCTCGCAACCAGGGCCGCGGCCTGCAGGTGCCGGCTCGCGGAGGTCCAGGCGGCGATGAATTGCGAGGGAGCAAAAATGTCATTGTGGAGATCGAGCGCGGCCAGGTAGTGGCGCACCAAGTGCCGCAATTCGCGTTCCGTAAACTGCGCCGGATCGCAGACAATGGCGCCCGCACTTCCACCCAGCGGCAAGTCGAGCAGGGCACATTGCAGGGTCAGGTCGAGAGCGACAGAGCGAAGCTGCGCCAGGTGAGCATCGGGCGCAAGCCGTACCGGACCTATGCATGGCCCGTGGGCGCGCAGGTGTTGAACACGGAAGGCGGTGCAGGTGAGAGCGCCGGTGTCGCGCGGCAGCGGAAGATTGACAGTCATTTCGCGATCAGGATGCTTGAGGCGTTGCACGATCCAGTCTTCCAGGTCGAGCGCGCGTGCGGATTCTTCCAATTGGGCGGCGGAATCAAGCAGGGGATCGTCGATTTCGGGAGGAAGAAGGCTGGAAGGTTTCATATTCGCCTCTTCGAGAACACGGTTGACCGCCGTGTTATTCATAGGCTCCGGGCGGAGGTAATTCCCCCCTGCGGAATCCCGCCCGGAGCTGGCCGGCTCGTCGGGTGCGCTGCCTAGGCCACACCCGAGAGCTGGCGAGGGTTGACTCAATCCGCATTGGCGGGCTGGGCCAGCCAGCGAGTGCGGGGCTCGGTGCGCGGGAAGATTTTCAGATGCAGTACGGCCCAGCGGAAGGCGATGACAGCGGCGGCCACCAGCATGATGGTGACAGCCATCTCCGACCACTTGGGCACGTAGTGCGTTCCGGTAGCGCGTTCCAGCGCGGTGATCGAAACATTGATGCGATGGGTGATGAATCCCATCACCGTGACGGCGCTGGCCCAGTACAGGCCGATGGGCGTCTCGCGCACCCGTTTCAGGTTGAAGAGCACCACCGGCGCGATGATGAAGATGGCAATCTCCAGCCAGAAATAGAAGGTCTCCGGGCGGGCCAGGAACAAGTATTCGGTCGCGTGCTGGCGGGCAAGATCGGCAAAGCGGAACAATCCGAACATCACCAGCAACGGAGTGATGACCCGGCTGAAGTCCTTGAGGATGGAGGAGTCGAGCTTCACGCCCAGGGAACGCATGGAAAGATACAAGGCGATGATGACCATGGCGAAGCCGGCGGGAATGGCGGAGAGGTAAAACAGCGTTGTCTGGTAATTGCTGTACCAGAGCGGATATTCCTTGCCTTTGAAGATGATGAACAGGCCGCCGAGGAACGACTGGTGGAGCGAGGAAAGCAGCACGCCCACCAGGACCAGTGCGATCACGATGCGATGCTGCCATTCCAGCGCCAGCTCGCGGAGACGCTGGTGGGGAATTCTTTCCAGCAGCGCGGGCGAGAACTCCAGCGCGAGCACGGTGGTGTAGAGCATGATGCACCAGACAACTTCAAAGAGAACCGATTTGCGGTTCCACATCACCAGCGGATGCCAGAAATTCCATGGCAAGCCGAGCTCCCAGGCATACCCGGCGACGACGGAGAGATAGCCGAGGAAGGCGATCATTACCGCGGCACGGGAGATGGGACGATAACGTTCCATGCCGAGCAGGTACACGCCGCCGGCAATCGCAAAGCCACCAGCAGAGAGGCCTACGCCGCAGAGAGTGGCCACGCCCACCCAAATACCCCAAGGTTGACCGTCAGAGAGATTGGTGGCGGCACGCCATCCAGCAAAGAACCGGAGGTAAGTGGCCCAGAGTCCGGCGGCAAAAATGACCGCCGAGATTGCGCGCCACAAGGTGATTTTCTTCATGATCTGCGACATGGCTCAGCTCCTTTCCTTCGGTTCGCGCTCCGCCGATTCGGCCAGCGCCACTTCGCGGCGCCGCTGGGTGAACCAGTACAGTCCGGCGAGCAGAGACCCGCCGATGGTGACCACGGTGGGCACTTCACCCAGGGCGGCGGCGGACAGTGTCGGCATCGGTTGGTTCAGCGGCGGCTCAATAAATCCGAGCTTCTCGAAGGCAACGTCGGAAACATAGAATACGGAAGTGCCTCCGACCTCTTTCTCACCATAAATCCGGGGGACGTAGGTACCGGGGTTATCGGCTATGCGCTTGTGCGCTTCCATGAGCAGCTCTTCGCGGTTGCCGAAAATCGTGGCGCCGGCGGGACAAGCTTCCGCGCACAGGGTCTGCTGGCCTGCCAAAACGCGCTCGGCGCACATGTCGCACTTGACGACGTAGGGCGCCAGCTTGCTCCATTCGTACTTGGGCACGCTGAACGGGCAAGCAATCATGCAGTAGCGGCAGCCGATGCACTTGGAGCCGTTGTAACGGACCGCGCCTTGGGCAGTCTTGATGATGGCGCCGACCGGGCAAACACTGGCGCAGGACGGATCCTCGCAGTGCAGGCACATGCGGCGCACGAACTTGTCGCCGCGCGGCTCGACCGTCGTAAAGGCCGTGGCCGAAAGCGTCGGCTCCGGGTCGCCGGGCTGTTTGTGCCCGGTCTTGCAGGCTGCGGCGCACTGCTGGCAGCCGATGCACTTGGTGATATCAATCAACAGCGCTTTGGATTCCTTGCTCATCTCGAGCCTCCGGAGTTCCGTGATCGACTTCTGGGTACCTGAGTACCTGGGCCGCTACGTCAGGAAAAATTCGTGAATCAAGGTCCGCTGCACGCCGGGCTCAAGCTGCGCCAGCAGGCCGGACACCGGCAGGCCGCCATCGGCCGCCGCCGCGACGCCCAGATTAGAGGTCAGCGTGGAGAGACGGCGCACTGAGTTCTGCATCCACGGATCCACCAGGCTTCCCTGCAGCAGGTTGTTGAGGTTGAGCTTTATCTCCGGCGACTTGACGACGCAGATCCATCCGCTCTTGTACGAGTCCTTCAGCAGCAGCGAAGGATCGTTGAGCACATCCTGGTTGACGGACACGATGACGCCCTCGATCGGAGACAGAACGTCCACCGACAGCCCGTCGCGGCTGATGGTGCACAGCTTCTGTCCCTGACGGACCCAGCGGTTCAGGCCCACGACTTCGACGCGATCCACCTTGCCCAGAAGTTCGGCGCCGAAGCTGTCCAGGCCGATGCGCGCGTTCTGGCGTCCTTCGTCAAGCACCCAGGTGTGGCCGGGGTGAAAGCAATACCCCGTGGGGACTTCCAATCCCTGATCGCGCGTCATGCTGGGCGCGGCCGGTTGGGGATAAATGCGCGGCTGCACCGGCGCCGCGGGCTGCTCGCGGCGGAGGAAGTAGGTGATCGACATGATCAGGAGAAACGTCAGCAGCACAAACAGGATCGACATACAGTCTCCTTGTCCGACAAGTTCGTTTTGAGTAAGTGCACGCGGATGACAAAAGCGCGCCGTGAGGGATCACGAGGAACAAAGGGTTTACGCGTTCCGCAATGGGAAGATCAATGCGGCTCGCTGCAGAATGCAGTGGGGCGGAGCGAAATGCAGCGTGCAGATTGTGCAGTGAATCTACAAAACGAGCGAAAAATGTAAGTTACGATTCGGCCAGTCAGCACTCGTCATTTGGAGTTCCAACCGAGTTCTGGCCGCGTTTCATCTCGCCGCAAATCGAGAGTTGCGGTCGGCGTTCTGGGTGCATGATGGCATCGTCATTGCGAGACCGGCACCCGCGCGACTGACCGAGGGCGGTCCGCAATCCTGCGACGCATGAGGGAGCGGAGTGCCTGCGTAGTTCCTACGACGACGGCAAACGCGAGCGCCGTCGTCACTGGGATATACCAATCACCCAACAACTCCCGTTGCGCTCCGCCGGGGCCCGGAAGCGAAAGCGCCTGGAAATTCCCCATTCCAAAATGAAGCGACCGGTTGCCCAGCCACAAGCCTACGCGCGAGCCGTAGAAAGGCTTTAGGATTACTGTGGCCGTCAGCGCCAGCCCCGCGCTGTAGCCCAACATAGCCAGGAAAAAGACACCCAGGCCTTTGGCTCCTGTTTTCGCCCATTGCCAACTGGTTCGCAACAACGTCCAGGGTGAAAAACTGCGCCCAGCGTGCGCCAGGAGGAACTCGGTGCGATAGTGCTTCGCTAACTGCTCGGGTTCTCCGAGTGACGAGAGCACCCGCTGGAGCACCGCTTCGTCGTCGGTGCCGGAGAAGGAGTCCAGAATGTGCGTGCGGATTTCGAGCAGGATGTCGTCGCGGTCGGCGGTAGGCATACCGGCGAGCCCGTTGTCGAAGCGCGCCAAATATCGGTCGATGCGGCCATGAATGAGCGGCGCGTTTGTTGTCATTTCGAACCTCCTGTTATTGGCTGCACCAGAGCCGAAAGATTCGTTGAAAATTCCGTCCACGATTCGACCATTAGTTTCGCCCGGCGCCGGCCAGTCGCCGTTAGCCAGTAGTATTTCCGCGGATGTCCAGCATCGGATTCGACCCACTCCGACTGTAGTAGCCCTTCGTTCTTGAGGCGCGCCAGGATCGGGTACACCGTCCCTTCGGCGATCTCGAGTTGCGAGCCACGTGCCAGCGCTCGCAATATTTCGAGTCCGTAAAGCTTACCGTCCCACAAGGCGGCCAGGATTGCCATTTCCAAGCAGCCCTTGCGCAGTTGCGCTTCCCAGCGTTCGCCCCGTTCTGTACCGTTGTTCATTGCATCTTACCTTGTGTTGCTATGTATAGTGCTATAGATAGTATGTGGTTGTCAAGAGCCTTTTGCGCGTACTGCCGGCGGCCTTCCCAGAGCGGATTTTCGCGCGCTCGCCGGGGATGACGGCTGTCAAGGCCGGAAATTCGGACACCGAAAACCGAGAACCGAGAACCTGTCCCGGCTCTCAAGGTGCGCGCTCCGGCGTCGTTGGATTTATGCACGTGGGCAATTTAGATTAGGGAGCGCATGGCAACTACAGGCGAACGATTCGAACGCGCGGTCCAGATCATGGCGCGATTGCGTGCCCCGGGGGGATGCCCATGGGACCGCGAACAAACCTTTGATTCCATCAAGCCCTTCACGCTGGAGGAAACCTACGAAGTCCTGGAGGCGATCGATAACCGCGACTGGGATGAACTCGAAGGAGAGCTGGGTGACCTGCTGCTTCAAGTCCTGTTCTATGCCGAGATGTCGCAGGAGGAAGGGCGGTTTTCCATCGACCAGGTGCTGGACCGGCTCTCCAACAAGCTGGTGGATCGGCATCCCCACGTCTTTGGCGACGTCAAGGCGGAAACCGCCGGCGACGTGCTGCGCAACTGGGAGGCGATCAAGGCGCAAGAAAAGAAGAAGCGTCTGGACGCGGGCGGGGGAAAGAAAGCCAGGAAAGATGAAGATAAGGATTCGGTACTGGCAGGGGTGTCGTCCGGGGTGCCGGCGCTGCTGGAGGCGTTCAAGCTGAGCTCGCGGGCGGCGCATGTTGGGTTCGAGTGGCCCGAAATCGGCGGCCTCTTCGACAAACTGCGCGAAGAAACGGAAGAGTTACGGCAGGAGTTGAAGGAATACCCGGCGCCGGGCCCGCGTCCGCCGCAGCGTGGGGTGGCAGGCGCGAGCGGTTTGCATATTCCGGAAGAATTGCGGGCGCGTCTAGAAGACGAGGTCGGCGACCTGTTGTTTGTGCTCGTGAACATCGCGCGTTACTTGTCGCTCGATCCGGAGTCGGCACTGCGCCAGACCAACCGCAAGTTCCGGCGGCGCTTTCAGTGGATGGAGGAGCGCATGCGCGAGCGCGGCAAGAAACTGCCGGAGGCCACGCTGGAGGAGATGGAATCGGTATGGCAGGAGTCGAAGCAGGAGGAACGGACGCGGTAGAGCCGATCGTGGTGCGCCGATGCGCGACCGACAGCGAGTTGATGGCATGCGTGGAGCTGCAGAAGGAAGTATGGGGCTTCAGCGATGCCGAACTTGTTCCGCTGCGGCTCTTTATCGTGGCGCAAAAGATCGGCGGCCAGGTGCTGGGCGCTTTTGACGGCAACGAGCTGGTGGGTTTCGCACTGGGAATCCCGGGAGTCCGAAATGCTCATGCTTACCTGCATTCGCACATGCTGGCGGTGCGCCTGCAATACCGCAACCGCGGCGTAGGGAGGCGGATCAAGCTGTTTCAGCGCGAGGATGCGCTGGCGCGCGGGTTCGAGCTGATCGAATGGACCTTCGATCCGCTGGAAATCAAGAACGCTTATCTGAACCTGGACCGGCTGGGAGCGATTGCGCGCCGCTACAACCCCAACCAGTACGGAAATTCGCTTTCACCGCTGCAGGGCGGCTTGCCGACGGACCGGGTAGTGGCGGAGTGGTGGCTGAAATCGAAACGCGTGAGCAGCTTGATGCGCCGGGGAAGCCTGCCGCCGTTCAAGGCGCAGGAGAAAGTTACCGTGCCGGCGCAAATTTACGACTGGAAGTCGTCGGAGGCGGATCGCGGCAAGGCAGCGCAAGTGCAGGAGCGAAATCGCGAGCTGCTGACGGACGCTTTTTCGCGCGGCCTCACCGCACTGGGTTATTCGCGCGATGAGCAGGGCAACGGAAGCTTTCTGCTGGGGAAGTGGGACGAGGCGTGGAGCTACGGAAGCCAGGAGTCGGGTAGCGGCTTGACGCGATGAAAATTGAAGCCATCACGCTGCGCGAGATTCGCATGCCGCTGGTGCACTTCTTTGAAACCAGCTTTGGGCGCACCACCGAGCGCGCCATCCTGCTTGTCACTTTGCATGGCGAGGGCCTGAATGCGTGGGGAGAATCGGTAGCAGGGGAGAACCCGTTTTATAGCAGCGAGTGGGTGGAGTCGGCATGGGTGACGATTTCCCGGTTCCTGGTCCCGGCGGTGCTGGGGAAAACATTTTCGACGGCGCGAGAGTGTCCGCCGCTGCTGGCGCGCGTGAAGGGGCATCGCATGGCGAAAGCTGCCATCGAGAACGCGCTCTGGGCCGCGGAGTCGGAAGAGAAGGGCGTGCCCTTGTGGAAGCTGCTAGGAGGAACACGGCGGCAGATCGAGTGCGGCGTATCAATCGGGATCCAGGATTCGGTGGAGCAGTTGCTGGAGAAGATCGAGATGGAGCTGGCGGCCGGCTACCGCCGGATCAAAGTGAAGGTCAAGCCGGGGTGGGACGTCAACGTGCTGGAGCGCATCCGCGCGCGCTGGCCGGAGATCCTGCTCAGCTGCGATGCCAACTCGGCGTACCGCAGCGACGACGTCGATCACCTCAGGAAATTTGACCCCTTCGGGCTGCTGATGATCGAGCAGCCTCTCTGGAACGATGACTTCTTCTTTCACGCGCGGCTGCAAAAGCAGCTGAAAACGGCGATCTGCCTCGATGAATCGATCCGCCATTCACGGGATGCGGAAGCGGCGCTGCAGTTGGGCGCCTGCCGGATCGTGAACGTCAAGGTCGGGCGGGTGGGCGGAATGAGTGAAGCGATTCGCGTGCACGACGTTTGCCGCGCGCGCGACGTGCCGGTGTGGTGCGGCGGAATGCTGGAATCGGGGGTGGGGCGGGTACACAACATTGCGCTTTCGACGCTGGAGAATTTCCGCCTGCCCGGAGACGTGTCGGCGTCAAAGCGTTATTGGAAGGAAGACATCATCGAGCCGGAAGTTGAAGTATCACGTCAAGGATTGATCAGCGTCACCGATGCGCCGGGCACGGGATATCGGGTGCGCGAGGACTTGATCGAGAAGTTGACGGTCAGGAAAGAAACTTTTAGAAATTCAGGAGCAAGTCAGAAGTAAGGAAATAAGAGTCGCAGCGTTGCGCCGGCCGGTTCTTACTTGACGCTCAGATAGGAAGCCCTTTCGATGAACATCCTTAAGCTTATCCTTGGCGGCCTGGTTGCGCTCACGTCAGCTTTCGGAACGACACTCGCCGTGTTGTTCATACTGATGATGGCTGAAGCACGCAATCAAAAGGCAACTGGACTTGGAGCAGCTGCAGGCGACGCTACGATGATGCTGCATTCTGCCTGGTTTTGGCTGGCGGTATTTGTGAGCTTCGCGATTGGCTTCTTTTTGACCTACCGCAAGCTCTACTTTTGAGCCCCTTCTGATTCACTTGGTTTCGTTACCGCCGTTCTGCGCAACTTCGCCGTCGTGCTTCTTCAAAAGCTCGACTGCCTGGGCCACGGTCATGTCCGGCACGGGACGATAATCCGTGGTGATCTCGTCGTCATTGATGCGAATGGTCTTGAACAGGAGCGCCTTGCCGGTGAAGTCCAGGACCATGTGGCTAGGTTCCCAGTGGGCTCCATTGGTGCCTTCAATAGGCTTCTGTTCGACTAGGAAGCGTCCGCCCTGGTCCAGGTGTCCGAGAATCCCCCATCCGAAGGTCACGTCGCGGAACAAGCGTGCCTGGATTTTCGCGATGTGGTAAGCCGGAACGGCAATTGACATGGTTCCTTGCATTCCCCGATACACCATGGTTTCCCGCTGCGGCGGATTGAAGTTGGGATTGGGCTTGAACCTCAGGTTGACCAGTTCGCCCCACGGTTCTTCATTGGTGACGCCGACGTATTCATAAAGGAAGGCGTCAGGCAATGCGTTCACCATGTTGCGGGAGCGGCGGTCATCTTCCTTCTGGCTTCGCTGCTTCTGCGCGAGCTGCGACGGATCAGAAACCAGGCGCTGCAGGCGCGCGTCTTCCTTGGTGCGATCGGCGGGGCTCAGCGGCTTGCCGTCGATCATCAGCAGCCGTCCGATGACACCTTGCTCGGTTTCGATCATTTCCCGGGTTTCGATGTGCTCGGGCTTTTTCCTGATGAGGCGGTACGTGTACAGGGTCTTGTCAGTTTTCGCCTGGTTCTCGTTATTGACGGCTTTGCGCACCAGATCGGCCGGGTTGGCGGGCAGATCCGGCTTGGGGGGCTCCTGCGACCAAGCGGTCACCGCCGCCAGCAGCATGAAGGCCGCGCTCGCCAACACCGATCCCTTGGTTCGGTTCACTGTGTACATAATTTAAGTTAAAACGTCCGAGATTCAGGGTTCGTACCAGATTAGACGAGGAGAAGAGCACCTCAGTTGCTCAGAAAGGGAATTGGGGGTGACACTGAGTCTGCGCCGACCAAAAAAGACCAGCGTGGTCGCTGGTCTGCGAAGGAGGATGTGTGTACAGGCTGAATTTGTCGGCCCGCGCGGAAAAGGCAGTCCCATTGGTTTTAAGTCGCGTTGAGGGATGCAGCCGCTGTTCCCCTGGTTTTCGGCTTCACCCGCCAGCACGACAGCCCGAACGGGCCGACAGAACTACTCATAGCAAGGAACTGGCCAAAGCAGCCATGGGACAGCTACTCCGCAAGTCATTGATTTAGTTATGGTTGTTCGAAGCGGAAAGACAGGCGGCCGGAGCAGCTCTGGCCGGTTGCGGTATGTACTAACTAATAACCCGCCTCGTGCCATCCCTGTGTACGCGGGTACCGGAAATTCACCTTAAGCAGTTTCCATAGAGAGATGAAAAGCGAACGATAGAACCGAGAAAAACCAGATTGCCGCATTTGCCACGGTTAGAATATAGTCATCAGAGCTTCTCTGGTCTCCTCGCCTGCGCCCGCGATCCAAAAGGCGCCGTCAACAGTAGCGCTCGACGGCGACCTGCCGCAGCGGAGGAATGCCGATGTGGAAATTGCGCAAAGAGGATGAGATTCCCATTCCGGCCGCCAGTTCTGTTACCCCCAAGGAGGTCCGTCCCGTGGAAACGCCAAAGCCAACCAATGAAACCCGCGCCGAGTTGGCGCACATCGGCAAGTCGGTGCTGGTCAAAGGAGAGCTCTCGGGCAGCGAAGACTTGTACCTGGACGGCGAGGTGGAAGGCAGCGTGGAGTTGCACGGTCACAACCTGACGGTAGGGCCTCACGGTCGAGTGCGCGCCCACACGCGGGCGAAGGACGTGGTGGTGCACGGCAAAGTGGAAGGAAACATCACGGCGGACCGGGTAGAACTCAAGGCCTCGGCGATTCACGTCGGCAACATCGTCACCCAGCGAGTGGTGGTCCAAGAGGGTGCATATTTCAAAGGATCCATCGACATTCAGCGGGAACAAAAGCCCGAACCGAAAGTTGAGCCGAAGCCGGTGATGGCAGCAGCAGCGGCGAGCCTTGCCAACCCGCCGGTTTCCCCGAGCGCGCCGCCCGCGCATGGTGTGCTCGCGGAACCGAAGCGGTAGTTCGACCCGGCTTGGCCCAACCCGGCGGCAAGAGTTGCGATTTTGCGCCTGACCGTAGCACAATGTGTCGGTTCCTTCGAAGTTGAGAAATGGGTTCAGTGACGCAGAATTTTTTGCGCTTTTTCCGCGGCAGCGGAACCGCGAATGAAATCGACGTGCAGCCTTCCGCGGCGCGAGCCAATCGCCGCTCCAGCGGGCTGAACGAGTTTTCCAAGTCCATCGCGGGACAGGAAGGGCTGTGCATCCTGGACCTGGGATGCACATCCGCCATCAACATCTCCCGTCTCACCGAAGCCGGGCACAAGGTGTGCACCGAAGACGTGCTCGATGCCGCTCACGATCCGATGCTGCTGGTCCGGGGAGATGACGGCAAGAACACGGTGGATGTGGCCCGTTTTTTGCGTGACAGCCTGGCCTACCAGGGGCAAATCTTCGACGCGGTGCTGTGTTGGGACGCGCTGGATTACCTGCCGGAGCCGCTGGTCAAGCCGGTGGTGGAGCGCCTGTGTGCGCTGATGAAGCCCGGCGGCGTCCTGCTGGCGTTCTTTCACATGAAAGAATCGGGGCCGGATACGCCGCATTACCGTTACCACATCACCGGCAACGATACGCTGCAATTGCAACCGACGGCGCGAAGCAGCTCGCCGCTCTTCCGCCTGCAGAGAGTTTTTAATAATCGTCACATCGAGAACCTATTTCGCGAGTTCGCTTCCTTGAAATTCTTTCTCGCCAGAGACAACGTGAGAGAAGTGATCGTCGTGCGGTAACGCAGCTTAGGGGCTCAGGGGCCGCTCTTCCAATCTTCCCACCACTTAGGGCCTACTCACTTCAGCTTAGCGTACTCCGCCTTGGCCTGCTGCAGGACGGGGAGGTCGGGTTCGGCCTCCTTCCAGAGGGTGAGAAAGTCCTGGTAAGCGGCACGAGCCTTGGGCGTATCACCCTGGAGGGCGTAGGCGCGGGCGAGGCCGAGGTGCCCCAAGGCGCCGGTCGGGAAATTCAGCACGATTCCGCGGTGGTCGATGATCTTCTGAAACTCCGCCGCTGCTTCCTTTCCCTGGTGGTTGAGCAGGTAGGCCTGGCCACGAAGGTACACCGGATACATCGTTCCCAGGTTGAAAGGTTGAGGTTGTCCCAATTCGTAGAGCGCCGCGGGACGTAGAATCTCCAATGCCCTGTCTGGTCTCTTACCGGCCATCTCAATTGAAGCATGAATTGACGGCAGCCAGTAACCCTGCACAATGGTGTTGTCGGGAAACTCTTTGTTGAGCGTATCGGCGAGCTTTTGAGCCCTTACGGTATCCCCCCCTCGCGCCAAAGCCAGGGCTGCTAGGCTGCTAACGTCTCTTCCTGCCACCAGCGCCAGGGCAGCCAACGCGTACTGCCGCGCAGCCGTCGCATGGCCAAGCTCCGCCTCGCGCAGCGCAGCGTTCGCCTTCCAAAGCGCAGCGGTCTCTTTGGCATCGGCGCGAAGGGCCGACTCTGCCGCCAATTGCGAAAACTCCCGCGCTTTGGACAGCCGCCCGAAGTACGCTTCTGTGTCGGATTGAGCCGAGAGCAGCCAGTCCTCCTCTCCGGAGCGTCCAGCGGCCCAGGCCAACTGCTGCTGCATGGTCGGCTGGTCACCGCGAAGAAAGGCGGCTTGGTAAAGTACGAGCCGAAGAAGAAACCCATCCAGTTTGCGCTTCAGCGCCTGCTCAATCGCACTGTTTGCTTCGCCGGTGCGATCCAGGGCGAACAAGATCCACGCCAGGTTGCTGACGGCGAAGACACTGTTGGGATCCAGGCGGAGACTATCCTGGGTTTCGGGCAGCGCTTTTTCCCATCGCCCGAGAGCAATGTAATCGTTACCCAGGTCCAGGTAAGGAAGAGGATCCCGCGGGTAGTTTTGCTGCCAGATTGCATACACCTGGTTGGCTTTTTCCAGTTCACCGGTTGCGAGTAAGTAATAGAAGCCTTCGATGCCGTAGCGCTCGCGTTCGCTGACACGTTGACGCAACTGGAAAGCCCTGGTGGCATTCTCGCTGGCGCGTGTGGCCTGCCCCAGATTGGCATAGGAGATTGCCAGCGCCCTGTAGGCGAGAGCAAAGTTGGGATCGAGCTCGAGAGCCCGCTTGTAGTAGGGGAGGTCAGCCGCGTTTCCCTTCTGCCACCCCAGTTTGCGGCCGATACTGTAGACTTTCAGCGCCTCCAGGGAGGAGGTTGTCGCTTCCTCAATCGGGGTAGCGAACTTTTGCACCGAAGCGAGCGATTCGCCGAGCTTGCCACGCACATTCTTGGCAGCGTTGCCGAGCGCCTTCAGGACAGATTCCGTGCCGGACGCTTCGGCCTGCTCCTTGAGCAATGTGTCGCCGGTGGCGCAGTTGTCAGCGTTCAAGCCAACCACATATTCGCTGCCGAGCTTAGCAATGGAACCCCGCAGAACCGCCTTGGCGCCGGCCCGCTGACAGAGCTCACGCGCAACCTCGCCGACGACGGGCTGATCCAGCGGGCGGCCCATCAGGCGAAGCGTAGCGGCGACCTTGCGATCGGAAACGATATTGAGAAATGGCGATTGGCCGAGGTCCACGGCCAGCGCCTGTTTCAGCGTGTCATCAAACACCGGGTCACCGGTTTTGTTCTCGAAATCGGCAAGGACGATCGCGTCTGTCTCAGTCAGAGCTGGAGCGCGCCGCGAGTAGAACAACGCGCCTCCGCCGATCACAATTGCAGCTAGACCGAGCAGTATGGCGAATTTCCAATTCCCTAGTCTGCGCTGGACCCTTGCCGAGCGTCTCCCTCCTAGTTTCTGGGATAAGTCTTTGTTGCCTGACTCGTCCGTGTAGAAGTTGTACAAATGGACTCTTACGCCGTGCTTCACCTCGCGTTCACCAATATCGTGCAGCGCTTCCCGCCACGCACTGACCTCGCGCAGCACCTCCGCGCTCGCCTTTGAAACCAAGATATGACCCGCATTGCCGCAGTCCATGACCCGCTGGGCGATATTAATGCCGCCCCCCGCGACATTGCGGTTCGCGTTGATGTCGTCGATTCGATAAACGGGACCAGTGTGAATCCCCATGCGGACAGGCAATTTGCCCGAATGCTCCAGCCTCTCCTGCAGTTGAACAGCGCAGCGAACCGGCGCCTCTGGATCACCAAAAAACACCAGAGCCATGCCATCACCGGTGGGCAAGGTAATCAGTTGGCCTGCTGTTTGCGAGCGCTGGAACTCGTCCGTGCTGCGAACCGCTTCCTGAAAACGAAGTAGCGTCGTCTCCTGCTCGTCCGTCGTCATTCGCGAGTAGGCGACAATGTCGGTGAAGAGGATGTGAGCGATTTCCAGCGTGTGCGTCGAACCTGATGGCGCTCTTGGCGCCTCAGCAGTCGAGGGCACACCGGCGTTGGCCGCGGCGGCAGAATCAGGTCCACTTTGCAAGTCGCGCTTTAGCCGCCTCAGATCACCTCGGATTTCGGAGGCGTGCTGGTAGCGCAGGTTGCGGTCCTTCTCGAGCGCCTTTTTGATGATTGCCTCAAGCATCGGCGGAACATCGGGATTCAGCCGCACCGGCGGCGTCGGAGCACGATTCAGAATGGCTTCGGCGATCACACCCGATGTTTCCCCGCGAAACGGCATCACTCCCGTCGCCATTTCGTACAGGACCGCGCCGAAGGAGAACAGGTCGGTGCGCGCGTCCAGGTTCTTGCCATTGACCTGCTCGGGCGACATGTAAACCAGCGTGCCGACAGCGTCACCGGGAGCGGTCACGGCGGTCAGCATGTCATCGGCCGCCGCCGCTTGTGCAACGGACATCTTCGCCAGGCCGAAATCCAGTACTTTGGCTTGCCCGCGTTGGGTAATGAAGATGTTGGCGGGCTTGATGTCGCGGTGGATGATGCCGGCGGAGTGCGCGGCATCGAGGGCGTCGGCGACGTTAATGGCGACATCGAGCAGCATGTCGAGGTCAACAGGGTTGTCGCCGATGGCTTGCTTCAGCGTCTGCCCTTCCAGCAACTCCAAGGCGATAAACGGCTGCCCGTTGGCTGAATCAATGTCGTGGATGGTGCAGATATTGGGATGATTGAGGGCGGAAGCGGCTTGCGCTTCGCGCTGGAACCGGTGCAAAGAAGCGGCGTCGGCGGCGAGGTCGTCGGGAAGAAACTTCAGGGCAACACGGCGATGGAGCTTGAGGTCTTCCGCCTCGTAAACCACGCCCATGCCGCCGCCGCCCAACTTGCGTAGGACGTGGTAATGAGAGATGGTGCTGCCCACCATAGACCACCCACACGACGGGCATGGTATTGCGGGCGCGCCATGGGAG